>CAHJWV010000025.1 GCA_903643055.1 Burkholderiales bacterium
AGATGTACGAATTGGTCGCGGTGCGAATCATCATGTTCGTGTCCACATCGACGTTCTTCGGCTTCAGGTAGAAGACGTTGTCGCGACGACTCAGATCCCAGCCACTGCTGAAGCCAGTGCTGTAGTCGAGGATTTTTTCTTCAGCACTCAATTCGATCTGGGTGCTGATACCCAGGCCGGCACGCACCGGGTAGATGCGGTCGGGCTGGTACTCGTACATCTGGACAGTCTGCGCAAAGGCGCAGGGCGCGGCGCTGACGATGATTGCGCATGCCGCAGCCACCAGCGCTTGTCGGCGGTTATTGGATTGTTGTGATTTCATCGGCGGCGCGTTCCCTGATTGATGCCCGTCGGCGCGACGGCTGGGGCGATGGGCGCAGCGACGTCGGGTGCCCCGAAACTGGGTGGGGGAGGAGTGGTTGACATGACGGGCTGCGCGGGGGGCGCCACTGCTTGCACACCACCGGCGATCTCCGGTCGGGCATCGGCGCCTGACGGGAGCGCCGCGCCGGGCATCGTGGGCCCGCTTTCGGCGGGCTTGAGACTGGTAAGGATTTCCTCGGGCGGCGACGAGGCGTAATCGGTGTCTACGCGATAGTCGGTCACCTGAAAACCAAGCGGATTCTCGATCCGCTGCTGCTCGTCCATCTTGAGGTTCGACTTGTAGGTGAACGCCATCGTTACGATCTTGCTGTCCAGCGGCTGCGAGGTGCCGTTCTGCTTGTTGTAGACACTGCGCTGGAAGCGCACTGTGGCGCCCTTGGGAGTCTCGCCGCTGCCGCCGCCGATCAAGGTGATGCTGAGGATGCGGACGCGGATTGCCCTGTCCTTGCCGTACAAGGTGTAAGGGTTGGCTGGATTTCCCGACGAGTACAGGTTCGTGTAGCCGCCGGAGACATTGGCGGACGACATGGTGAGCACCGTGGTCCAGTCACGCAAGTTGGTGAGCGCGAGATCGTAGGATTCGCGAGCCAACACGAAGTGAGCAACGTTGCTGCGGTTGATTGCTTCGCTCGTGGTGATGCGCTGCAGGGCGGCATCGTCAGTCAAGCGCGCAGCAGTGCTGGTGCCTGTGTATGCGTCAGCAATGACCAGGTACGGCACTTTTTCCTTGAGCGGCAGCACATAGAAGTAGCCGCCCAGTAGCACCAGCGACATCACGACGGCGCTGCCCGCCACCCACCATGCGCGCCGCTCGCTGCGTCGCGCAATGTCAGCAATGGTCAACTCAAAGTTGACCGATTGAGTGATTGCTTCGTCGATCTTCGAGGTCGACGCTTTCTTGCCGAACATCAGCGCGGGACGGGTGCAACCTGCGTGGCGCCCGTGCTCTGGACGAGGATTCGCTTGCCATCGGCCACCACCGATACGCCCTGCGGCGCATAGATGGCGCTGAGTTCACTTACGGCGGACTGGAGGTCGTTCGTCCGAAGTTGGGCAATGGGTTGATACAGCGTGAAATCCGAACCCAATTGATAGGTCAACTGCAGCCCGTTGTCCGCTGCCCAACGCTTGAGCATGGTCCGAAGCGTCGCGTCCATTGGCGACGCATAGAACGTATATGCGGGGGAGAGTGGGATCTCGGTGGGCGAATTCTGAAACCGGTTTACCGGCGTCCAGGAGCCACCATAGTCCTTGGGTGCGGGTGCACCGCACCCAGCGAGTGTGACCAAAGCAGGCAACGCCACATACGCCAAAAGGCGGTTTGCGACGCGCACACGATCACACGACGCAACTGTCTGCGCAATGTTACTCACCGAAACTCCCTGATATTTTTTGTATCTCTTTTTATTCTAGATTAGAAAAATGGTGTTACGCCATTCGCGATCCGTGATGCCATCAGATTTGATGAGATTTCCAACGCTCTCGCGAGGTGCGAACGTTTGTGCCAGCGGCCTTGTGCTAGCGCGTTTGCGCATTTCGAACGTTGATTGACAGATCAATTTGAGCCGCCCCTCATCACATCCACTACACATCGAAGCGACTCTCGCGTTTCGATCTTGTGACGTGGGCGCGCAGACGACGTCCCGTGAAAGGCGGCGGGTTCAGCGTGACAAGCCTATGTTTTTCGGGTCTGCAATCGATACCTCGTGGCGCTCGACAGCGTCTCGTTCGACGTGCAACGTGGCCAGATCCGCGGGCTGATCGGCCCAACGGCGCGGGCAGAGCACGCTGTTCAACTGTCTTTCGCGCCTTTATCCGTGCGATGCCGGCCGCATCCTGTTCGACGGCCGTGCGGTGTCGAGCCTGCCCCGGCACCGCATGGCCGCGCTCGGAATCGATTTCTACCCGATCGAGCGCATGCAGCTGGTGCGCTTCAACGGCGCACGCTTCGAGCCTTTCGGCAAGGTCCTCGGCGACTAAGCTGGTGCCATCGGAGCCGGGCGAATGGTGCGCGCCGGCGCGTGGGCATGCGCTGGCCACTAGACTGTCTGCCATTCAGGAGTTTCAGCAATGGCAGTTACGCAAGCAGCGCTCTCGGACGCACTGCAGTCGGTTCCGGACCCCAACACCGGCAAGGATTTCGTCAGCACCAAGGCGTTGAAGAACGTGCGGATCGAGGGCGGCAGCGTGTCGTTCCAGATCGAGCTCGGCTACCCGGCGAAGAGCCAGCATGCGGCGCTGCGCGAGGCGCTCACCGCCGCGGCGAAGACGGTGCCCGGCGTGACCGGCGTGGCGATCGACATCACGACCAGGGTCACGAGCCACGCCGTGCAGCGCGGCGTGCAACTGCTGCCCGGCGTGAAGAACATCGTGGCCGTGGCTTCGGGCAAGGGCGGCGTGGGCAAGAGCACCACCGCGGCCAACCTGGCGCTGGCGCTGGCGGCGGAAGGTGCCAGTGTCGGCCTGCTCGATGCCGATATCTACGGCCCGAGCCAGCCGATGATGATGGGCATCGCCGGCAAGCCGTCGAGCGACGACGGCAAGACCATGGCGCCGATGCTGGGGCACGGCGTGCAGGTGATGTCGATCGGTTTCCTGGTCGACGGCGACCAGGCCATGATCTGGCGCGGCCCGATGGCGACGCAAGCGCTCGAGCAGCTGCTGCGCCAGACCAACTGGAAAGACCTCGACTACCTGATCGTCGACATGCCGCCCGGCACCGGCGACATCCAGCTCACGCTGAGCCAGCGCGTGCCGCTGACCGGCGCGGTGATCGTCACCACGCCGCAGGACATCGCGCTGCTCGATGCGAAGAAGGGCATCAAGATGTTCGAGAAGGTCGGCGTGCCGATCCTCGGCATCGTCGAGAACATGGCGGTGCACATCTGCTCGAACTGCGGCCACGTCGAGCACATCTTCGGCGCCGACGGGGGCAAGAAGATGGCGGCCGAATACGGCATGGAAGACCTGGGCGCGCTGCCGCTGGACATCGACATCCGGCTGCAGGCCGACAGCGGCACGCCGACCGTGGTGGCCGATCCCGATGGTGCCGTGGCCGGCATCTACAAGGCGATCGCGCGCCGCGTCGCGGTACGCATCGCGGAGCAGGCCAAGGACTTCTCGGCGAAATTCCCGACCATCACCGTCAGCCAGAACACCTGAGGCTCGAGGCTGCCGCTGCCGCTGCGGCCGATCACTCGGCCAGCAGGTCGGGCAATGCCCAGACCGGCACCACTTCTACGCGATCCCTGAGCGGAAAGCGTCTTTCCACCGGCGCCACGATCACGGTGCGCGTGGGCCGCAGGTCTTCGAGCGCATGCCAGAAACCCTTGCTCACCGTCGGCGCTGCCGAGAACTTGACTTCGATGGCCAGGCGCCGGTGGCCGGCCTGCACCACGATGTCCATCTCCGCGCCGGCGGCCGTGCGATAGAAGCCCATATGGGCGCCTTCGGGCAGGTGGGCGGCCACCTGTTCCACCACGAAGCCTTCCCACGAAGCGCCCACGATCGGATGCCCCTGCAGGTCCGACAGGCTGGTGATGTTCAGCAGCGCGTGCAGCAGCCCGCTGTCGCGGATGTAGACCTTGGGCGACTTGACCAGACGTTTGCCGACATTGGGCAAGGAGGGTTCCAGCCGCCGCACCAGCATCGTGTCCACCAGCAGATCGAGATAGCGCGTGGCGGTGTTGTGGGACGCGCCACCCAGGGACAGGCCGAGTTGCGACGCATTGAACAACTGACCTTGCAGATGGGCCAGCATGCGCCAGAAGCGGTGCAGCGTGTCGGCCGCCACCCCCACGCCCAGTTGCGGCAGATCGCGTTGCAGGAAAGTCTGGATGAAGTCCTGCCGCCATGCGTAGGCGAGGCGGTCGCTGGGCGCCAGCCAGGCGAGCGGAAAGCCGCCCCGGTGCCAGAGCTGTTGCAGCGTGGGCAGGTCGGCTGGCAGTTCGCTGGCCAGCAGCGGCGTCAGTTCGAGGTAACCCACCCGGCCCGCGAGCGACTCGGCGCGCTGGCGCAGCAACGCGCCACTCGCCGAGCCCAGCAGCAGGAAGCGGCCTGGGCGCCGGTCGGCGTCGATCTCGGGCCGCAGATGCGTGAACAGGTCGGGCTGCATCTGCACCTCGTCCAGCACCACGAGCTTGTCACGGTGCTGCGCCAGAAAGAGTTCCGGTTGCGCGAGTTGTGCGCGATCGGCCGGGCGTTCCAGGTCGAGCACGAGTGCCTGCGGGTGGCGCGCCGCGACGGCCCGCGCCAGCGTGGTCTTGCCCACCTGGCGCGCGCCAAGCAACACGACGCCGGGATAAAAGTCCAGGCGTTCGTGCAGCAGGGGGCTCAGCTTGCGGTCTATCATCCTTGTATTCTGGCTATGCCATGGACAATATTCAAGGAATGACTGAGGCATCGATCGACAGGCGTTGACGTACTCGGCGCCACAACCAACACTACGCTGATGACCGACACCAAGATCGAGTTCTACAAGGGCCCCGCCGGCGGCTGGGGCGCGCTGCGCAGCGTGACGAACGCGCTGCTGAAGCAGGACATTCCGCTCAAGGGTGCGAAGACGCTGCTGTCGGCCAACCAGCCCGACGGTTTCGATTGCCCCGGCTGCGCCTGGCCGGACCGCAACCATGCCTCCACCTTCGAGTTCTGCGAGAACGGCGTCAAGGCCGTGGCGGCCGAGGCCACCGCGCGCCGCACCGGGCCCGAACTGTTCGCGCAGCACACCGTCGCCGAGCTGATGCAGCAGAGCGACTTCTGGCTCGAGGACCAGGGCCGGCTGACGCACCCGATGGTGTACGACGCGGCCAGCGACAGCTACCAACCGATCGAATGGGACGATGCCTTCGCGCTGATCGCAACGCATCTGAACGCGCTGCCCGATCCGAACCAGGCGATCTTCTACACCTCGGGCCGGGCCAGCAA
>CAHJWV010000026.1 GCA_903643055.1 Burkholderiales bacterium
GGCCGGTCAGCACCGCCATCGGGTGTGCGTCACGACGGAAGCCACGCAGGAAGAACTGCATCTGCTCGTTGACCATCGTGTGGTTGGTCACCGTGTTGACGAACTCGGCCTTCTGCGTCTCGTTGGGCAACTCGCCGTTCAGCAGCAGATAACAGGTTTCGAGGTAATCGCAGCTGGTGGCCAACTGTTCGATCGGGTAGCCGCGATACAGCAACTCGCCCTTGTCGCCATCGATGTAGGTGATCGTCGACTGGCACGCCGCGGTCGACAGAAAGCCCGGGTCGTAGGTGAATTTTCCGGTCTGGGCGTAGAGCTTGCGAATGTCGATGACATCCGGTCCCACGCTGCCCTTGTAAACCGGCAAGTCCATGGCAGGGCTGCCGTCGGAGAACGAGAGGGTGGCTTTCACGTCGGACGGGGTCATGAGCGTTCCTTTTTTAATAGAGAGATCCAGAAAGACACTTTTGCAACTACCGGGGGACACGCATGAGGCGCAAAACTTCAAGCACATCCTCGCGAGCCAGTTCGCCAACGGGTTCCTTGCGAGACAACAACAAATCCAGCAGGTCGGGGTCCGAAAGGTCCATCAGCAACTGCAGGCCGCCAGCTTGCCGTTCGGTCAATGCAGCTTCGTGACGGTCGAAGAAGCGCTCGATGAACAAGTCGTTCTCGAGCAGGCCACGACGGCATCGCCATCTCAGCTTGCTCAGCGCACGTGCATCGATCAAAGGGGACATGGCTGCTGGCCGTGATGAGCTTAGTACGAGACGCGTCAGACCGCGCGCCGAACCATCAATTCCTTGATCTTGCCGATGGCCTTGGTCGGGTTGAGACCCTTCGGGCAGACATCGACGCAATTCATGATGGTGTGGCAGCGGAACAGCCGGTACGGATCTTCGAGATTGTCCAGGCGGCCAGCGGTGTCATGGTCGCGGCTGTCGGCAATGAAACGGTAGGCTTGCAGCAACCCGGCGGGGCCGACGAACTTGTCCGGGTTCCACCAGAAGCTCGGGCAGCTCGTGGTACAGCTCGCACAGAGGATGCACTCATACAAGCCGTTGAGTTCATCGCGCTGTTCCGGTGATTGCAAGCGCTCTTTCTCGGGCGGCAATACGTCGTTGACCAGATAAGGCTTGATCGAGTTGTACTGCGTGAAGAACTGCGTCATGTCGACGATCAGGTCACGCACGACCGGCAGTCCAGGCAGCGGCTTCAGGATGACGACATCCGGCAGCGTGCGCATGTTGGTCAGGCACGCAAGACCGTTCTTGCCGTTGATGTTCATCGCGTCCGACCCGCACACGCCTTCACGGCAGGAGCGGCGGAAACTCAGGCTGGGGTCGACCGCCTTCAGCTTCATCAGCGCATCCAGCAACATGCGCTCGCTGCCATCGAGTTCGACTTCGATGGTTTGCATGCGTGGCTTCGTGTCGATGTCAGGGTCGTAGCGATAGATCTTGAATACGCGCTTGGTCATGGGAGTCTTTCGTCCGAAGTCTTCAACCAGTTCGCACCGCGGTGCGAGCCAGCATCGAGGCGAAGCTGCAATGGGCTCGCCTCATGGTTGCGTATGTGGCCAGGCTCATTCGCTTAGAACGAGCGGACCTTCGGGGGGATGGATTCGGTGGTCAGCGGCTTCAAGTTCACTGGCTTGTAGTCCAGTCGGTTGCCTTCGCTGTACCACAGCGTGTGCTTCATCCATTCCTTGTCGTTGCGGCCGTTCGGAAACTCCGGCGAGTCGGCATAGTCATCGACCGTGTGGGCACCGCGGCTCTCATGGCGCGCAGCCGCCGAGATGATCGTAGCCAGCGCCACTTCGATCAGGTTCTCGACTTCCAGCGCCTCGATGCGCGCCGTGTTGAACACCTTCGACTTGTCGGCCAAATGGATGTTCTTGACGCGATCGGCCAGCGCCTTGATCTGCGCCACGCCCTCGTCCATCATCTTCTGCGTGCGGAAGACGCTGGCGTGCTTCTGCATCGAATTGCGGAGGTCGTTGGCCACGTCCTGCGCGTACTCGCCATCCGTGCTCTTCTGGTACTTGGCCAGACGCGCCAACGTGCGCTCGGCGGCATCGGCCGGCAGCGGCTTGTGGTTGCGGCTCTTCAGCGCGCTGTCAACAATGTGGTTGCCAGCCGCACGGCCGAACACCAACAGGTCGAGCAGCGAGTTGGTGCCCAGGCGGTTCGCGCCATGCACGCTGACGCAGGAACATTCACCCACCGCGTACAAGCCGTTGATCACGCTGTTCGGGTTGTCGCCCTGGGGCACGACAACCTGACCATGGATATTGGTTGGAATGCCACCCATCTGGTAATGAATGGTCGGCACCACCGGGATCGGCTCTTTGGTGATATCGACATTGGCAAAGTTATGGCCGATCTCGAACACGCTCGGCAGCCGCTTCATGATCGTCTCGGCGCCCAGGTGGGTCATGTCGAGCACCACGTAATCCTTGTTCGGGCCGCAGCCGCGGCCTTCCTTGATTTCCTGGTCCATGCAACGCGAAACGAAATCGCGCGGCGCCAGGTCTTTCAGCGTCGGCGCGTAGCGCTCCATGAAGCGCTCGCCATCGCTGTTGCGAAGAATCGCGCCTTCGCCACGGCAGCCTTCGGTCAGCAGCACGCCCGCCCCGGCCACGCCGGTCGGGTGGAACTGCCAGAACTCCATGTCTTCGAGTGGGATGCCGGCGCGTGCCGCCATGCCCAGGCCATCGCCGGTGTTGATGAAGGCATTGGTCGATGCGGCAAAGATGCGCCCTGCTCCGCCGGTGGCGAGCAGCACCGTCTTGGCCTCAAGGATGTGCAGTTCGCCAGTTTCCATCTCAAGCGCCGTCACGCCGACCACATCGCCTTCGGCGTCACGGATCAGATCGAGCGCCATCCACTCCACGAAGAAATTCGTGCGTGCCTTGACGTTCTGTTGATAGAGCGTGTGCAGCATCGCGTGGCCGGTGCGGTCAGCCGCAGCGCAGGCGCGCTGCACCGGCTTTTCGCCGTAGTTTGCAGTGTGGCCGCCGAACGGGCGCTGGTAGATCGTGCCATCCGGGTTGCGATCGAACGGCATGCCGAAATGCTCTAGTTCGTAGACGACCTTCGGCGCTTCACGGCACATGAACTCGATCGCGTCCTGGTCGCCGAGCCAGTCGGAGCCCTTGACGGTGTCGAAGAAGTGGTAGTGCCAGTTGTCCTCAGACATGTTGCCAAGCGATGCCCCGATGCCGCCTTGTGCCGCGACCGTGTGCGAGCGGGTCGGGAACACCTTGGACAGCACAGCGACATTCAGACCGGCTTGCGCCAGTTGAAGCGAAGCTCGCATGCCGGAACCGCCGGCCCCGACGATCACGACGTCGAATTTTCTTTTTGAAATGGTTGCGCTCACGTTCACAGTCTCCACAGCACTTGGATTGCCCAGCCCGCACAGCCCACCAGCCAAGCAATGGTGCCCACTTGCAGCACCAGCTTGGCGGCCACCGGCTGCACATAGTCCATCAGCACATCGCGCATGCCGACCCACACGTGATACAGCAGCGAAATGATGGTGATGAAGGTCAGCACGCGCATCCACTGCGAGCTGAAGATGCCGGCCCATTTGTCATAGCCCAGTTCGCCGGGCAGCAGCACTTGCACGATCAGAACGAGCGTGAAGAGTGCCATCAGCACGGCGGTGGCCCGTTGAGCCAGCCAGTCACGCAAACCGTAATGCGCGCCGACCACCACGCGCTTGGAACCGAAGTTCTGTGTCATGTCGATACGCCTCAGAAAAAGAGCTTGAAGCCCAGCACCAGCGTCAGCACGATGCTCACGCCCAGGGTCACCAGCGCCGATGAACGGCCGAATTGCTTGCTCACCGAATGGGTGGCGTCCATCCACAGATGACGCAAGCCTGCAGTGAAGTGATGCAGATAGGCCCAGATCAAAGCCAGCACCACCAGCTTCAGGAACCACGCCGGAATAAAGCCCACGCCATAGGCAAAGGCCGTCGTGAACCGGCTGTACGACACCTCGGAACTCAGGCTGATGTCGAACATCCAGATGATGAACGGCAACAGCACGAACATGATGATCCCGCTCACCCGGTGCAGGATCGACACCCATGCCGCCGGAGGCAGGGTGTACTGGGTCGCGTCAATGAGACGCATCGGTGAACCGGGTCTTTGTTTAGCTGTCTCTGCCATAGCCCAACCTTTTTGTAATCCAGAAGAAACCTGAGAAGTTTATTGCAATGCAGCAGTGCCGACCGAAGCTTGTCGCAATCCGGAGCAGCCCACTCGACCTAACTCAATGCATTCCCGTAGTAGTGGGACTGGGTGTTGTAGAGGCCGCGCCGCAGTTCCACCGGCTTGTCGCCATAGGTCAAGGACAAGCGTTCCACGCTCAACAGCGGTGCCCCCACCGGCACATTGAGCAGCGCCGCAGCCGCCGCGTCGGCCGCCACCGCGCGCAACTGCTCTTCGGCGCGGATCATGCGCACGCCGAACTCCGTTTCGAACAAGGCATACATCGGCCCTTTGTAGTCGCTCAGGCGCTCGGCCGTCAGGCCCTTGAACTGCAGGCCAGGCAGCCAGATGTCATCGAGCACGACCGGCTTGCCGCTCAAGCGCAGCAGTCGGCGTATCTGAACGGCCATGTCGCCGCCTTTCAGGTCAAGCGCCCGGGCCACGTCGGCAGGTGCGCGCAAGCGACGGCAATCGATGAAGCGTCGCTCGGTACGGCCTGTCTCGACGCCGTCATCGGGCTTCAGGCGCAAGAAGCGGTATTGAATCTTTTCCTCGGCATGGGTGGCTACAAACGTCCCCTTGCCTTGCCGGCGCACGAGCAAGTTTTCGTCGGCCAGGGAATCGATCGCCTTGCGCACCGTGCCCTGGCTCACCTTGTAGCGCGCCGCCAACTCCACCTCGCTCGGGATGGCTTCGCCCGGCTTCCATTCAGCGCTTTGCAAGCTGCGCGTGATCAGCACCTTGATCTGCTGATACAGCGGGCTGAATGCCGGCCCATCGCCGTCGCCATCAAAGGGGCGCGGCGCTGCGGAGGACGGGTTCGGGGCAGCCATGGGCCGCGATTGCAGCACAAGCTTTCGCAAACGTCCATGCGCGCCGCTTGATGTCTTATATAAGACATAAGATCATTGACAGGGGCGAGGGTTGCCACCTAGACTCACCTACACTTCCCGGCTCGCACAGACGAGCGCTCTTAAGCGCCCCTGTTCTTTAGTCTTTGACCTACTGCGGAGCATCCCCATGAGCAAGAAACCCGTTCGCGTTGCCGTCACCGGCGCTGCTGGCCAGATCGGCTATGCATTGCTGTTCCGAATTGCCTCTGGCGAGATGCTGGGCAAAGACCAGCCGGTCATCCTGCAACTGCTTGAAATCCCTGACGAGAAAGCCCAGAACGCGCTGAAGGGCGTGATCATGGAACTCGACGACTGCGCGTTTCCGCTGCTCGCCAGCATCGAAGCCCACAGCGATCCGCTGCAAGCCTTCAAGGACACCGACTACGCACTGCTCGTGGGCGCCCGCCCGCGCGGCCCTGGCATGGAGCGCAAAGACCTGCTGGCCGCCAACGCGCAAATCTTCACCGCCCAAGGCAAGGCCTTGAACGCCGTTGCTTCGCGCAACGTCAAGGTGCTGGTCGTCGGCAACCCGGCCAACACCAACGCCTACATCGCGATGAAGAGCGCGCCGGATCTGCCGCGCAAGAACTTCACCGCCATGCTGCGCCTGGACCACAACCGCGCGCTGAGCCAGATCGCCGCCAAGACGGGCAAGCCCGTCGCCGGCATCGAGAAGCTCGCCGTCTGGGGCAACCATTCGCCAACGATGTACGCCGACTACCGCTTTGCGACGATTGACGGCCAGTCGGTCAAAGCGCTCATCAACGACGAAGTCTGGAACAAAGACACCTTCCTGCCCACCGTCGGCAAGCGCGGCGCAGCGATCATCGCGGCGCGTGGCGTGTCGTCGGCCGCCTCGGCCGCCAATGCCGCCATCGACCACGTGCGTGACTGGGCACTGGGCACCGGCAGCAAGTGGGTCACGATGGGCGTGGCCTC
>CAHJWV010000027.1 GCA_903643055.1 Burkholderiales bacterium
AGGCTGGGCGCGGGACTGGTGCGGTTCATCAAGCACCACATCCGAAATCATCGGGACGAGCGATAAGGTTTCGGGCAGCGGCAAGGTGCGAACCTGCATCGACGGCGGCGATGCGCCCACTCCGGGTGATGGCGATGGCGAAGCCAACGAGGCCACTACCGCCACATGCGTCAGCAACACGGCCGCGACGAGGGAGATCCAGGCCGGCCCAGCGCGGCGTATCGAGGTGGCGGAATCAACGGGCAAATGCATCCGCCGACAATACGGGAAAAGACAATCCCAGCCAAATGGAAAGCCCATGAAACTCGCCACCTACAAGGACGGCTCACGCGATGGCCAACTGGTCGTCGTGTCTCGGGATCTGAGCACCGCGCACCATGCCAACGGCATCGCTACCCGCATGCAGCAAGTGCTCGACGATTGGAACTTCCTGTCGCCGCAACTCGAAGACCTGTACATCACGCTGAACCATGGCCGCGCCCGCCATGCCTTCCCGTTCGAACCCCGGCAATGCATGGCGCCACTGCCGCGCGCCTATCAATGGGCCGATGGATCGGCCTTCATCAACCATGTGGAACTGGTTCGCAAGGCCCGCAACGCCGAGATGCCCGAGAGCTTTTATACCGACCCGCTGATGTACCAGGGCGGCAGCGACGACTTTCTCGGCCCCTGCGACGACATCGTCGTGCCGAGCGAGAAGATGGGCATCGATTTCGAAGCCGAGGTCGCGGTGATCACCGGTGACGTGCCGATGGGCGCCAGTGCGCAGGCCGCGATCGATGGCATCCGGCTGCTGATGCTGGCCAACGATGTGTCGCTGCGCAACCTGATCCCGGCCGAGCTGGGCAAGGGCTTCGGCTTCTTCCAGAGCAAGCCGGCCACCGCGTTCAGCCCGGTCGCCGTCACGCCCGATGAGGCCGGCGCAGCCTGGCGCGGCGGCCGATTGCATCTGCCGGTGCAAAGCACCTGGAACGGCAAGCGCGTCGGCCTGTGCGAGGCCGGCCCGGAGATGACATTCCATTTCGGTCAGTTGATCGCCCACATCTGCAAAACCCGCAACGTACGCGCCGGCAGCATCGTCGGCAGCGGCACCGTCAGCAACAAGGATTGGAAGCGCGGCTACTCGTGCGTGGCAGAAAAGCGCGCAATCGAAACCATTGAGAGTGGCGAGCCCAAGACCGAGTTCATGAAGTTCGGCGACACCATCCGCATCGAGGTCAAAGGGGCCGATGGCGCGAGCCTCTTCGGTGCCATCGATCAGACCGTGGCGCCGCTGTCATGACCGCCGTGCCCTGGACTGCAGGCTGGCTGGGCAGCGTCGCTGCGCTGGCGGCATGAACGAATTTCCCCATACGCTGAAGATCGCGACCGTCTGGCTGTTGGTCAGCGTGGCGGTCTTTCTCGGCTTCAAACTGGTGGAACACCGGCAGCAGCAGACCCGCTTCCACCTCGAAGGCGACTTGATCGAAATCCGCCGAAGCGGCGATGGCCATTACCACTGGCCGGGCCGGGTTAACGGCAAGGCGGTTGATTTTCTGATCGATACCGGCGCCACCAGCACCGCGATTTCACAAGACTTGGCCGATGACCGGAAGCTCGAATCGCTGGGCGCGGTGCGTTCCTACACGGCTGGCGGCACGGTGATGGGCACCCGCGTGCTGGCCGACATCAGCCTGCAAGGCGGTGTGACGGCGCAGCGCCTGCCGGTGGCTGCACTCGCGGGCCTGAATGAATCGCAGCCGCTGCTGGGCATGGACGTGCTGGGCAAGCTGCGCTGGCAGCAACACGATGGCGTGCTCAGCATCGACTTGCGCAGTGCGCGCTGAAGCCTCTTCTTCTTTTCCCTTCCGTACCGATACCGACCATGCTGTTGCTGAAGAAACTTCTGAAGCTGCTGCGGCTCGCCGCGCTGCAGTGCGGCGCCTTGTGGGTGGCCGGCTTGCTGTGGGCGCCACCGAGCCTGGCACAGGACGCAGCGCCGAACGAGGCTGAGATCGAATGCGTCAGCTCCCCGCCTCGGGCAGGCAATGGCTTTCAACCGGTGCGCGATCGCGGCTTTCTTTGGCGCATTCAGAAAGCGGGCCGCATCTCTTACCTCGCCGGCACGGTGCATGTGGGTGAACTGGCCTGGACCACCCCTGGCCCGC
This sequence comes from Burkholderiales bacterium, assembly GCA_903643055.1. The sequence goes on from CAHJWV010000027.1 coordinate 2,148, forward strand.
AAACCGCCAAGGCCTTGAAAGACAGCTCGGTGATTGCGCTGGAGCTCGACATGATGGACGGCGACATCAACCGTCGGCTACAGGCCGCAATGGCTGCAGCGCCGCGCCACGCCTTGCCCGAAGCGGTCGCGAAGCGTTTGCAGGCGCAAGTGCGGCGCGCCTGCTTGTCGAATGAGGTGGCGCAGGGCATGTCGCCCGAGATGCTGCTGAACACGCTGATCATGCTGGCCGCGCGGCGTGAGGGGCTCGATGCGATGTATGGCATCGACACCCTTTATGCCGGCGTTGCGCGCCGCCTGCGCAAGCCCACGCGCTCGCTGGAAACACCCGAGGAGCAACTGGCGTTGATCCAGGGCCGCACGCCGGCCGAGACCTTGAAGCTGGTAGAGCCTGCGCTCGTGGAACTGGAAGGCTCGAAGCTGACCGAAACGCTGCAGCGGCTGACCAGCGATTGGGCACAAAGCAATTTCGACGACCTGTCGAAGTACCCGCAGTGGTGCGATTGCGCAGACACGAGCTTCGATGCCGATCTGCAAAAACGCATGCTTGATGACCGCAATGCCGTGATGGCAAAGAAGATCGATGCGCTGCATGCCGGCGGCCAACGCGTGTTTGCGGCGGTCGGCAGCCTGCACATGATCGGCCCGAAAGGCTTGCCGGCCTTGATGGCTGCGCGGGGCTATCAAGTTGAACGGGTGTTGTTCAGCACGCCCTGAAATGAAAACGCGGCCCGTGGGCCGCGTGGAGGAAGAGCCTGGAGATCAGCGGCCTGCAGTCCGCTGATCGGGTTCAAGCTCAGTACTCAAGCCGCCATCACTTGATGCTCAGCGTGTACTTGCCAGACGTAGCACCCGTGCCGCCACTGTAGTACTTCACGCGCACGTAATAGGTGGACAAAGAACTACCGTTGTTCTTGATCGTCACCGCATCGACTTTGCCCGTGCTCTTTTCGCTCTTGCCAACCTGCGACACGCCGCTGTTGTAGACGAACAGGTCGTAGTCCGACGAGCTGTTCGGTGTCAGCGTCGACGTGAAACTGGCGCCGGCCGGAACCGTGAGCTTGAAGTAGTCGGTGTCCGAAGTCTTGCCGATCGTGCCGTTGATCGTCGCGCCCGCCGCCACCAGCTGCGCGGTGGCCGAGCTGTCATTCGGCTCGATCTCGTCGCCGGTGTTCGGTTCTGGATCAACGATCACGCCGCCGCCCGCCAAATCAACGGCGGCATTTGCATCCACGAGGCCTGAGCCGCATTGGGAACAGGTTCCTGTGAAGGCACGGGTCGACGCCTTCAATCGAAGAGACACTTCCGATGGCGTGAGTTTCGGATTCTTCTCCAACATCAGCGCCACCACGCCTGCCACGTGCGGCGAAGCCATCGAGGTGCCGGCATAGAAGTCGTACGAATCACTGACCGGTGTCTTCGTCCCGGAGTTCAACGTCGACAGGATGTTGTCGGCGTCCGGACCTGAAGCGCCGATGCCTCCTGGCGCAGCCACGGTCACAACCGTGCCGTAGTTTGAATACGTAGCTTTGCTGCCTTTCCGGTTGAGCGCAGCCACGGTGATGACGCCGTTGCAGCTTGCCGGCGAGAAGTTGTTGGCGTTGGCGTTGGAGTTGCCTGCAGCAACGACAACGACGGTGCCACGTTCATTGGCCGCGGTCACTGCGCGTTGGGTCGTGGTGCCGCAGGCGCCTGAACCACCCAGCGACAGGTTGAGCACACGTGCTGGATTGGCATTGACCGGGATGCTGCCGACCGCGCCGCCCGAGGCCCAGATGATGCCGTCGGCAATGTCGGAGGTGTAGCCACCGCATTTGCCCAGCACACGCACCGGCACGACTTTCGCGTTGTACGCGATGCCGGCCACGCCGATGCCGTTGTTGGTGACTGCGGCAATGGTGCCGGCGACGTGGGTACCGTGCCAACTGCTGGGGGAGCCCTGGCTTGGGCAGGTATCGCCGGGGTCCAGCGCATCGTCGTCGCGGCCATTGCCGTCGATCGCGGTGTCGATGTCGGCGATGAAGTCATAGCCTGGCAGGATGTTGGCTGCGAGGTCGGCATGCGGGCGGTAACCCGTGTCGATCACTGCCACCACCACGCCGCGGCCGGTGGCTTTATCCCAAGCTTGCGGGAGATTCAGTCCGGCGGCGGCTTCGAAGTAACTCCATTGTTCACCGTAGCGGGTGTCGTTCGGAACGAATTGAGCCTGCATGATGCGGTCAGGTTCGGCGTATTCGACCGAAGGGTCCGAAGCCACAATCTCCTGAGCCAGCCGGGCGACTTCCTCCACGTCGGCCTTGCGGTCAAGCTTCATGACATGCGTGTCGAACGAGCCAACGCGCAAGAGCGTCATGCCCAGTCCGGCGCGGGCGGCCGCCACTTGCGCGAGGCTGTGCACCTGCGTCCGTTCGGCGGTCGTGGCCTGTGTACTGATTCCTGGGGTTCCGGTGCGGTATTTGATGATCAACCGGTCCGTCGGCGCGGACTGATTCGCTGCGACGGCGGCGCTTGCGGTCTGTACCGAAGCCACCATCGAACCACCCGCATGTGCGGCGAGTGGTGCACTCGACAGGAGTGCAATCAAGGCACTTACCGCTGCTTGTGTGTGGGTAAGGCGCTGTCCTCTGAGTCTCATCTGTCATCCTTTTTAAAGTGAACTGTGGACGCTGACGTTTATCGCCTGTGATCAAGAGGCGAGAATCAGCTGAATCAGCGTCCGTGAAAAGCAAGCATGCGTCAACGCCACAAATCAAAAATCTCATTGTTTCGACCTCTAACCTGTAATCACTTGCAGGTGCTCTGGCGCT
>CAHJWV010000028.1 GCA_903643055.1 Burkholderiales bacterium
AGAGAGAGGGTGGTCATGGTGAATTCCTTGGGAGGTAAGCGTTGTCAGACCCTCACTGTCGCCTCGGCCGTTCTCACCGTGTTGCCCGTTTCTCCGCCGTCTTTGCCTGTTTGTCGGCGAGGCCACGGCAGGTAGCGGGCCTCGGTCACTGTGCCCCCCGGCGGGCCGGGCGTGCATCACGACCGCTTGATCGGTGGTACGCCGTCAAGCTCGGTCGCCCTGTGCATGGGCCGGCCGGCATTGAAGGTCCGCCGATTGCCGGAAACTCCGAGTTACTTGCTCATTTCTACGCAGGGCACGGCACGCCAGTCCGGACTCATTTAGCATGCGCCGGATGCCCCACCCCGCTTTGCTCGACGCCGTGCGCCGCTACACCCAAGCCGAGGCGGATGACCACGGTGTGGCCCGAACGCCGATCCCCGGGCTGACGCTGATCCGCGAGATCACCCCGACCGCGATGTCATACGCCATTTGCCGGCCGCTCGTCGCCCTGGTGCTTCAAGGCAGCAAGCAGGTGACGATGGGAAGCCGAACGCTCACCCTGGGTGCCGCAGAGTCCTTGCTAATCACGGCCGATGTGCCCACGGTCAGCCAGGTGGTTAGCGCCACTCTCGGTGCGCCTTATCTCTCACTGGTCTTTGAGCTGGACCCGGCGGTGATCGAGGGCCTCTTGGCCGAAATGGCACACGCTCCGCTCGAGCCAGACCTGCCTTTGCGGGTCGACCCTACCGATACCGAAGTGGCCGATGCGGCGCTGCGCTTGTTGCGTCTTCTGGAGCGGCCGGCGTCGTTGCCTGTCTTGCAGACACAGCTGTTGCGTGAACTGCATTTCTGGCTGCTGTCGGGCCGCCACGGCGGCGCCATTCGCAAGCTGGGGGTGCCCGAAAGCCATGCTCGGCGCGTGGCCCGCGCCGTGGCGTTCATCCGCAAGCACCTGGCCACACCATTGAGAGTGGAGCATCTGGCGCAGACCGTGGGCATGAGCGTGTCGTCGTTCCATGAACACTTCCGGGCCATTACCTCGTTGTCACCGCTGCAGTTTCAAAAGCAGCTGAGGCTGATCGAGGCCCGCCGGATGATGCTTGCCGAAGGAACCGCGATCAGCCAGGCTGCCTCCGCGGTGGGATACGAAAGCGTTTCGCAGTTCACGCGTGAATACGGCCGGCTGTTCGGCATGCCGCCGGCGCGCGAGATCAAGGTGGCCAAGGTCGGCATTCATTCGGCTTCCAGGCCGAACGACGAAGGCCACGTCAACGATCAGGCTCCGCACTGAGTGTCGCGTGCTCGGATAGTTCAACTCAAAACCTGATTCAGAACTTCTGCAGCAGATAGTCGCTGACCTTCGGCGCCGCGGTGTCAAACAAGGTATCCAGCCGCGAATCCAGCACGTAGCCGTCGTTGCCGACGCGTGTGGCCGAGGTCGGCATCGACCGCTGGCTCTTCTGCTGGCGCGTGATCGTGGCCGACTTCCAGCCGTCGGTCGAGGTCAGCTCGATGGTTCGATCCACACCTGAATTTTGCACGGCGATCAGATGCTGGGCATCAAACAGATGAAAGCCGTCGGCGCCGGTCAAGACTTCGGGCAATTGCACGCGATCGATTTGCGTCGGTGTTTTCAGGTTCACGCGGAACAGCTCACCGCTGTTGTATTTGCCGACCAGCAGATAACCATCCGGGTGCCAAGCAATGCCATTGAGCTTGAATCCATCGCCATCCTTGAACAGATCGCTCTGCACGAAGACCTTGGCCTTGCCAGCGGTGTCGATGCGATAGATCGCCGGGAAATAGCTGTCGGTGATGTAGGCATTGCCGTCGGCGTCCAGGGCCAGGTCATTGCCGAAATGCGCCCCTGCCGAGATCGAACCCAGATCGACATAAGCCTTCGGCGCGCCGGTGGTGGCGTCGTAGGTCGCCACCGCAGACAGCTTGCCCTGCGTGGCCACTGTCGTGTGCTTGCCCGTGCCTGTATCGGCGTTAACCACTCACAGGGTATTGCGCGCGTCATCGACCAGCAGGCCGACGCTGGAGATCAGCCTCGCATCGGAAATGAAAGCCGTGTATTGGCCTTGGGGCGTGACCTTGCCGACCTCGCCGATGCGAACCGAGCTGACGATGAACACTTGCTGCTTTTCCGACCAACTGGCGCTTTCCGGATAAGCCTGATCAGCGGTGAACGCAATGGTGTCGGCAAGGCGAGTGACGGGTTGGCTCGCACTGGGTGTGCTGCTGCCCCGGAGGCCGCCAGGTTGAGCGCCATGCTGGCGAGCAGTGACGGAATCAGGGCCGATCGCCGCACGGGCGACAAGGGCATAACACGCTGGAGAGAGGCGAAAGAGATCAACGATTTCCATGGCAAGTGCGTTCGATGAAAGCCGGGGTGACTGAGGCGCTCATTTTGTGATTGCGCAATTCCCTCAACAACAGGCCTGATCGCGAATCAGCTTCGCCATATACGCAAACTACAAACAGCCTTCATCGACCTTCATCGGACTTCATCGGCCACCCCAGCGCCGCGGCAAGAAGCGCGACATCTGCGCTGCCAGGTCATGGTTCGGCCATGAACGAAAGACTCGCGGCCGTTCACGAAGTCCGCCAGCCCGGCACGCACCACCGCAACGGGTTGCACGCTGCCGATGCCGCTCAAGGCCGCCCTTTTTTCTGTGTCACCGCGGCACGGAGGCCTTTGGCTCGGGCGCAGCGAGTTCGGGACGCCGCGTCAGCATCAGATCGACATAGGTCTCACTGTCTTGATGAATGCGAAAGCGCACCGGCAGATAACGCAACTGCGGCGCCATCCAGATCTCGGTCGTCAGGTCGCCGCCCGCACGCGCTACACGCTGCGGCACCAGATGCACAGTCTGCACTTCGCCGAACGGCGTGTACACCGTTTCTGCGGGCCGCACGTCATAGACCCAGGTCGAGATGTTGCGCGGCAAGGCCAGCGGCACCTCGATCGACGTACCGGCCTTCAGGCGCTCGGGCTGTGTCGCAAACAACCAGCTGAGCTGGACGAACTGGCTGGCGGTGTCTTGCAGGCCGCTCACGCGCGGGCGCCGCTGGCCGTTCGACAGCAGCACGCTGTCGGGCTCGAACAGCAGCACCGCGCGAGAAGGCGCCTGAAAGGCGAGCTTGGTCATCTGGTCATAACGTTGCGGTGACAGGCCTTGTGGCGTGATCTCGCCCTGGCTGCTCATCTGCCGCGACAGCAGCGGCGCAAAGCTCATGCCGACCGTGACGTCGAGGTGAACCTGATAGCGCTGGTCGACGTGAATCCATTCGACCTGCGCTTCACCATGGATCTCGCCGCGGTAGTTGCCGGTCAGCGCATAGCTCAGCCGCGTCGAGGCCGGCCATTCGAAAGGGGCCGCGGCGGGGTCGTCGCCCTTTCCGGCTTGCGATGCCGCCTCGGCAATCGTCGGCGTCCGATCTTCTTGCGGCGCGCTGGGTGCGGAAGCCGGCGGCTCGGCGGTCAGCGCCATTTCGGGCGGCAACGGCTCATCGTTAGAAGGCACGGCGTCGGGTGCCGGGCTGGACGCCGGCGCTTCGACCGGCGCGGGCGCCGAGGCTGCACCATCGGGCGCCTGTGCCACGGCTTGCGAGCGCCGCAGTTCGCGACGGGGTGCGGCGGCCGGCGCGGCCACGCGT
>CAHJWV010000029.1 GCA_903643055.1 Burkholderiales bacterium
CGATCTCGCCAGGCTCGGTCGCCGCGCACCGGTTTCAGCAAGCCGCCCAGTACACCGCTGATGCCAGCGATGCGGCCGTTCAACAGCACGAGCGCCGATGCAGCGAGCCCGATCAATGCGCCACCCACCAGCGCCGGCCACGGCGTGAATGCATTCCAGTCGATGGTCATCATGGTTCCTTGTGATGCTTCCGCAGATCTTGCCTGAGGCGAATTTTGCGCGAGCTGCCGCCACCTGATCAGCGACCCGCAACCGTTGAGTTCGGTGACGCAAGCGAATGGCCATGCCGTGCAGGCCGATGTCTTTCGCTGAACGCCTCGCACTTGAATGAACGCCGTTCAGTTCCGACCCAAGCTTCCTGATGCGAGGCAGCTCTCGCGCCATCAAGCCCCGGCCTGTCACCCCGTCTTCCGACCGAATCAGCTCTTCATCGCGAGCTGGTGTCTTGCATTTGGACGGTAGCACTGCGATCGCTAAAGCCATGGCCGGCCTGCGAGGAATCAACATTGCATTCCACGCCCGCATGAGCTGAATCCATAAGCATTCCAGCCTCAAGTTGGTATCCGAATCCGGCCTGATCGAAGGATGACAAATCGCAGCAGAAGAAATTGACGCGAGTGCAGCTGCCTTGGTTTCAGTACCCCTTCGGGATCAGACAATTGCGACCGCGTCAGTCACTCAGGTGACGCCTCGACCCACCACCTGCCTTTCTTAGCTCGGTAAGAGCAGACACTAAGTTGGCACAAATGCACCAACAGATGGCGATTTTCTGTGTCATTTACTGTCACCCTGCTGCATGACCACCACCCGGGCAGGCCGCCATCACAGGCCGAGGCTCTTGACCTATCAATAGTTCGACACCTTCCGATTTGGATTTCCACGACGTTCCTGTTGGAAGCTCGCCTTTCATAGACGAAAAGCCGTTTTTCGGCGCACTCATCCATCTGTCCAACGCAAGCATGTAAAGAGCAACCGCATTCCCCCACAGAAGTTCGTTCGAACTGGAATCAAATCATTGATCAGGCTCGATGTTTGCATGTACACACTTTGACGTTATGACTTCATGTAAGGCATTTCTGTCTTCCTGCATCCTTCAGATGCGGCAACGTCGACATCGATCTAATCACTGAACCACTTTAGAAAGACGACTCATGAAATTGAAAGCAAAGCGCCTTGGCGCCTCCCTCGCTGCGGGCGCTCTGGTTGCGCTGGCCCTTAGCGCATCTGGGGCTGCTCAAGCCGGCGGTCCTGGCAATGCTTACCTCGCCACATCGGTGCCCACCGTACAAACCGAATACACCAACCGCCTGATCGTCAAGTACCGCAGTGGTACGGCGTCGACGGCCTCGGCCCGTGCTGCAGTGACCCAAACGGCGCAAACGATTGCGTTGCGCAGCGGACTCCAAATGCAACTGCTGCGCGTTGGTAACGACAACGCACACATCATGAAGCTCGGGCGCACCTTGCCTAATCAGGAAGTAGCCCAGTTGGCCCGAGAACTGATGGCCTCGGACGAATCGATCGAATACGCCGAGCCTGACTACCAATATCACGCGCTGTTCGTTCCCAACGACACTCGCTACGCTGAGCAATGGAGTTACTCGAATGCCACCGCCGGCATCAATTTGCCTGCGGCGTGGGACAAGGCCACCGGTACCGGCGTGGTGGTTGCGGTGCTAGACACCGGCTTCACCCGCCATGCCGATCTGGCAGCCAACCTGCTGCCAGGCTATGACTTCGTCTCCGATGTGCCGACAGCCAACGATGGCAACGGCCGCGACAGCGATGCATCGGACCCGGGCGACTGGATCACCTCCGCCGATCTGTCCAGCGGTGATTTCAGCTCCAGCTGCCGCGTCACCAACAGCAGCTGGCACGGTACGCATGTGGCAGGCACCATCGCTGCCGTCACCAACAACGGCACCGGAGTCTCCGGCGTCGCCTACGGCGCCAAGGTGCTACCCGTGCGCGTACTTGGCAAGTGCAGCGGCAGCTTGTCCGACATTGCCGACGCCATCATCTGGGCCTCGGGCGGTACCGTTTCCGGCGTTCCTGCGAACCTCACGCCCGCCCGCGTGATCAACATGTCATTGGGCGGCAGCGGCGCCTGCCCTCGCACCTATCAAGACGCGATCAACGCAGCTCGCAGCCGTGGCACTGTCGTGGTCGTCGCCGCCGGTAACGAGAGCCGCGACGTGTCGACCTCGTCACCTGCCAACTGCACCGGCGTGATCACCGTGACCGCCACCGGACGCAACGGCAATCTCGCTACCAACTACGCCAACTCCGGCTCGCTCGTGACCGTGGCCGCCCCGGGCGGTGACAGCTCCAGCACGGCAGCCAACGACATCCTGTCGACCATCAACACCGGTACCAAAGGCCCGGTCGGCGACAGCTACACGGCCTACGCCGGCACCTCGATGGCCACACCCCATGTGGCGGGCGTCGTGGCATTGATGCTGTCCGTGAACCCGGCGCTGACACCGGATGAAGTGAAGGCCAAGCTCGTTTCGACGGTGCACCCGTTCTCTGGAAGCTGCAGCGGCTGCGGCGCAGGCATTGTTGACGCCAGCGCTGCGATCGATGCAGCGCGCACTGGCGGCACCCCAACCCCGACGCCGGACCCGGT
>CAHJWV010000030.1 GCA_903643055.1 Burkholderiales bacterium
TGGAGTTCAGACGTGTGCTCTTCCGATCTCCTGGTTGACGACGCCATTGCGCCCGAGCAGCGGCACCCACGAGATCATGCGGATCACGTTCGACGTCCAGAAAGGTACGGTGCAGACGATGAACAGCAAGGTCTGCGCGCCGACCGTGCGCACATGGAAGGCCAGGAAATAAGCCACCATGAACCCAATCGCCAGCGTGATCAGCCAGACCAGAAAGCAAAACTTGAAGGTCGACAGATAAGTCTTGAGCGTCACGCACAACTCATCGGTATTGGCACAGCCCGCGAAGATATCGAGATAGTTCTGCGCCGTGAACGCCGGTATCAACTCATAGTCCGTCGCCCGCCAAAAACTGACCGCCGCCACCAGCAGCAGCGGCAGCACCAGGAACAACATGAACACCAGCGTGAACGGCGCAGCCTGCAGCCAAGCCGAGACACGGAAAGGTTTGATGTTCATTGCAAATTTGGCATTGAAAAGACGAGCCAACGGGTTGAGGGAACGAACGAGCAAAGCAAGATCGCCATCAAACCACCCGCGAGGACCGGCTTCGCCGGCCGACCCGGGGTCGCCCCTCGGGGGCAGGAGCGAAGCGACTGGGGGGCCTTATTCAAGCCGCCACGAATTCATTCCACTTCTGAACCATGTAAGCGTTCTCATCCATGATCGCGTTCCAGCAGGCAATGCCGCCCATGCGTGACTCGTAGCTGCCGCCATCGCGCAAGCTGCCGGCCTTGGCGAGCAATTCACCGCCTGGCGCCTTGATGTCTTTCTCGGCCGCCTTGCCTTCCATCCAGTAAGCCCACTCGTAAGCTTCCATCTTGGCCTTCGCGGTTTCGAGCACAGCGCTGTAATAGCCCTGACGGTTCAGATAAGCGCCGGCCCAGCCATCCAGAAACCAGTTGATGAATTCATAGACGGCATCGGCCTTCTTACCGGTCACGCTCTTCGGCACACCGAAACCCGCCGCCCACGCGCGATAGCCTTCCTTCAAGGGCTGAAAGGTGCAGGCGATGCCCTTGGTGCGCACCGCCGTGACGGCCGGCGACCACATCGACTGGATCACCACCTCGCCCGAGGCCATCAGGTTCACGCTCTCGTTGAAGTCTTTCCACAACGCGCGGAACTGGCCGGCCTTCTTCGCTTCGATCAAGGTCTTGATCGTCAGGTCGATTTCCTTCTTGGTCATGTTCCCCTTGTCGGGGTATTTGTACAGGCCTGCCGCTTCGACCACCATCGCTGCGTCCATGATGCCGATCGACGGAATGTTCAGGATCGCCGCCTTGCCCTTGAACTCGGGATTCAAGAGCTCTTTCCAGCTATCGATGGGCCGCTTGATCAGGTCGGGCCGAATGCCCAAGGTGTCGGCGTTGTAGACCGTCGGGATCAAGGTCATGAACGGGGTCGGCGACGAAGCGAAGGTCTTCGAATCGGGCTTCTCGAGGTACATCACCTTCTTCGGCGCCGTGCCCTGATCACCGACCTTCTTGCCCGCCACTTCACCTCGGGTGAAGAGCGGAGTGATTTTGTCGGCGTGCTTGATGCGCTTGGTGTCAATGCCCAGCAGGTTGCCCGTGGGCATGATCTTTTTCAGCGAGAAGTACTCGGTATCGATCAGGTCGAACGAGTTGGGCGCGGTGACGGCACGCTTGGTCACGTCATCGGTCGTGACCGGGATGTACTGGATCTTGATGCCGGTATCGGCCTCGAACTTGTCGGCGATCGCCTTGTCTTGGTTGACCGCGGTGCCGAGGTAGCGCAGCGTGATCTTCTCTTGCGCGTGCACGAACGGGAAGGCAAGCGTGCCACCGGTCGCCGCAGCGCCCTTCAGCAGGGTCCGACGGGTTGTCGATTCGGGCTTGGAGCTGGGGGCGGACATGAAGCGTCTCCTTGGAGCGAAGGTGGGATGAGGCGGGGTATGGGCGAGATCTGGGCGGGACGGGGGGGATCGATCGCGCAATCAGGCAGCCAGGCTGGCTGCAGCAGGCGCGGCGGCTGGGGCGGAGTTCAGCGCATGGGCCTCGTGCGGCAGCCATGACACATAGACGGTCTCACCCGGCTGCAATGGTTCGTGATCGAACAAGGCATCGGCCATCGTGGCCGTCCATTGCGCATCGGCCGGCTCGCCCTCCGGAGCAAGGCTGATCTGCACATAGGTGCCCTGATATTCGATCGCACGAACCGCCGCCGTGCGCGCGCCGATACCGGCTGCACGCTGGAGCTTGAGCCGATCGGCGCGAACGGCGATCGGCCCCGTTGGCGAAGCGATCACGTTGTGCGCGCCCATGAAGCGAGCGACGAATTCCGAGCGCGGCGCGTTGAACACCTCGCGCGGCGAGCCGGTCTGCTCGATGCGCCCGTTGTTCATCACCACCACCTGGTCGGCCAAGGCCATCGCCTCTTCTTGCGAGTGCGTGACGTGCACGAAGGTGAAGCCCAGTTCCTGTTGCCAGCGCTTCAGCTCGGCGCGCATCTGTACGCGAAGGAACGGATCGAGCGCCGACAGCGGCTCATCCAGCAACAGCACGCGTGGCTCCGTCATCAGCGCGCGCGCCAGCGCCACGCGCTGCTGCTGGCCGCCAGATAACTCGCTCGGTAAGCGGCTGAGATAAGGCGTCATCGCGACCAGCTGCAGCAGCTCTTTGGCGCGGGCGTGGCGCTCGGGAACGGGCTTGCCGCGCATCTTCCAGCTGAAGGCCACGTTGTCGAGCACCGAGAGGTGCGGGAACAGGGCGTAGCTCTGGAACATCATCGCGGTGCCACGGTCGGCCGCTTCGCTGTAGGTGATGTATTTGCCGCCAAGCAGGATCTGCCCGTCACTGGCCAGCTCATGCCCGGCAATCATGCGCAGCGTCGACGTCTTGCCGCAGCCTGACGGCCCAAGCAAACAGCAATAGCTGCCCGAAGGAATCTTGAGATCGATGCCGGCCACCGCAACGGTCTGACCGTATCGTTTGACAAGAGAAGTCAGAACCAGGCTTGAATCGACTTTCATGAGCTGCATGTATGCAATGCATGTGCCAATCGCCTTCGCTCCTGTAGCAAGCCGATGCGCTCGGCTCGGCGCACCACGGTCTTGCCGGATCGGCGCGATATCGGCGCAAAGCGCGCATTCATCGCCCGTGTTTGGGGCAATCGGTACAGCAGCACTGGGCGCGTGATTTGCTCGATGCCCCTGGATGACTCGCACCACTTTGTATACAAAGATCGGCTTGCGTTGAAAGGACCCTCAAGATGAAGATCCGCGTGATCAATCCCAATACCAGTGCATCGATGACCGCGAAGATCAGCGCAGCCGCTGCTGCAGCCGCTTTCGCCGGCACGCAGATCGATGCCGTGCAGTCGAGCTTTGGCGCCCCATCGATCGAAGGACACCATGACGATGTCTGGGCAGCTGCCGGCGTGGTCGAGCAAGTACGGCTCGGCGAAGCCAGTGGTGCCGATGCCTACGTGATAGCCTGTTTTGGTGACCCTGGCCTGCATGCCGCGCGCGAGCTGGCCCGCGGCCCGGTGATCGGCATCGCCGAAGCCGCGTTTCATTGCGCCTCCTTATTGGCCACCGGCTTCTCGGTCGTCACGACCCTGGTGCGCACCTGCGTGATCGCCGAACACCTGGTGATTCAATACGGCTTCGAGCGCCGCTGCCGCGGCATTCACGGTACCGACATTCCCGTGCTGGAGCTCGACAACCCGCAGAGCGATGCCTATGCGCGCATCCTGAAGTGCTCACGCGAGGCGCTGGCCCGTGACCGCTCCGGCGCCATCGTGCTGGGCTGCGCCGGCATGGCCGATCTGTGCCTGCGTCTGCAGCAGGCCTTGGGCGTGCCGGTGATCGATGGGGTTGCCGCGGCAGTCAAGCTGGCCGAAAGCTTGGTTGCGATGAAGCTCGGCACCAGCAAGCAAGGCGACTACGCATCCCCACTTCGCAAGGCCTACTCGGGCTGGGCCGCGCCGTATTCGCCGGCGGGCTGACTCTCATTGGCAAACCTTGACGGCGCTGCAAGCTGGCTCTCAAGCAACAACATTGGCCTCAGAAGGACCTGCCAGCATTTGAGCGAAATCGTGTCAACCCGCAGCAGCGACACCGCGTTGTGGATGCAAGCTCGGCAAATGCAGGGCTCGCTCCGAATCCGTTTGGAGCAACTCCAGGCCTTTTTGATTGGAATACACCATGACCTCGACCAAGACCCTTTTCATCGCCGCCCTGCTGTCTTCCGTTGCTGCAGCCTCTTTCGCTCAATCGCCCGCCACGCCAAAGGGCGACACCGCCACGGCAGCCACCGCCGCAGCTGACTCGGCTTCGTCGCCGAAGGCTCACAAGAAGCACAAGAAGGCTCACGCCAAGAAGGCCGAAGGCGCTGCTTCTGCCGCCAAGTAAATCCAGAAACTGGGATCAACTCGAACCATTGACCGATCGACACGTCGGTCACCGATCTAACCGGGATCGGAACTCATGCCCCTGATGGCTTAGCCTCAGGGGCTTTTTTATGCCGCTTTGTATGTCGCTTGCTGCTGCCTGCTCGGCAGGCTTGCACGCCATCCGATAACCGCTTTGCAGCCTCGCTACCGATGGTGGCTATACTCGCGCCCCGCACTCGTCATTGGGGAGTAGCCGCCCTGCTTCAGCAGGGGTTCGCGTCAACAGACTTGGTCCTCATGACCATGGTGCGAACAGCTCCTAGCCTGGCCAGACCTTTGACTGCGCAGCATCCGGATTCACGAGCCGCGGGTGCCGCGTGGTCTTTGGTATTCGGCTCTGGAGTTCTCATGGAAGCATTTCTCGTCTCCACCGGTGTTGTGGCTCTGGGTGAAATGGGCGACAAGACCCAATTGCTTGCGATGCTGCTGGCCACGCGCTTCAAGCGTCCGATCCCTATCGTTCTAGGCATCCTTACCGCGACGCTGGTCAATCATGCGGCCGCAGGTGCTGCCGGCAGTTGGGTTGCATCAACGTTGGGGCCAGAGGTTTTGCGCTGGGTGATCGGCCTCTCGTTCATCGCGATGGCGGGTTGGATGCTGATCCCCGACAAGCTGGATGCAGACGAATCGCAAACCTCGCACCTCGGCGTTTTTGCGACGACCACCATCACCTTCTTCCTAGCCGAGATGGGCGATAAAACCCAACTGGCCACCGTCGCGCTGGCAGCGCGCTACGACGACCTGGTCGCCGTCGTGGCTGGCACCACGTGCGGCATGTTGATCGCTGATGTGCCTGCCGTGTTTGTTGGCGACAAGATGGCCAAGAAGCTGTCGATGCGCTGGGTTCATGGCATTGCGGCCGCCATCTTTGCCGCATTGGGCGTACTGACCTTGCTCAGCGGCAACCGGCTGTTTCAGCTGGCCTGAGCCCACCGACCAAGGTTTGTTGAGCGATGCTCTGCCGCACTCAGGTCCTGCGCTTTGTCGCATGACTGTGTCATCGCCACCATCGTGCGACGATGGCAACACACCATGAAAAAAGCCAAGTCATTGACTTGGCTTTTTGGATCTGGCTTTTAACCGGAAAATTCTTTGGTTGCGGGGGCTGGATTTGAACCAACGACCTTTGGGTTATGAGCCCAACGAGCTACCAGACTGCTCCACCCCGCGACTGAGTCCATGACTATATCACAAAAAGTCGCTTGTGTTTATTTAAAGAAGCGTCGCCGTGTGAGGACCAACGCAAGGTAGTACGCGCCGATCGCATACGCGCATAGCACCAAGATCGGTTGAACAACATGCTCTGGCGCATGACCGATGATCAGCGGCCTAACGATCTCAACGGCTGCCGTCAACGGCAGCACTTGCGCTATGTGCTGAAGCCACTGGGGCATTTGCGAAATCGGAAAGTACACCCCTGACAGAAAGGTCATCGGTGTCAGTACCAATGTGAAGTAATACGTGAAGAAGTCGTAGCCCTTCGCGAGCGCGTTGAACACCATCGCAATGGACGCGAAAGTGATGCCGACGAGACACGACACCGGGATTACGAGGATCATCGACGGCGCACGGCTGATGCCCAGCACAAAGATCACCAGCAGGATGGCCGCTACCGTGAAGACCGACTTGAACGCAGACCACAGGGTCTCGGCCAACACGATGTCGTCGAGCGCAATCGGCGCGTTCATGATGCTGTCCCAAGTCTTCTGCACCTCCATGCGTGAGTAGACCGAATACAGCGCTTCGAAGGTCGCCGCCATCGCGCAGCTGACCGCGATGCTTCCAGAGGCGAGGTATTGGATATACGGCAGGCCTTGCACCGAGCCCAGCATCGAGCCGAGCCCATAGCCGAAGGCCACGAGGGTGATCAATGGCTCGGCGATGTTGCCCAGCACGCTCGGCACGGCCAGCTTCCGCCAGACGAGGAGATTGCGCAGCAGCACTGGCCAGAAACGCAGCGAGAGGCGCGGAGCGGCATAAGGAGAAATCAGCATGGGGGTGTTCCGTCGATAAGGTGCAGTGCCGATGTCATCGGGCTCATGCGTCATCACGAATCTGGCGACCTGTCAGCTTCAGAAAGAGGTCCTCCAGATTGGCCGGCCGATGCAGCGAACGCAGCCCCGGCGCTTGAGCCAGCGCCTTCAGCAACGGGTGAGGGTCTCGCACGTAGAAGAACACCGTCTCGCCACGGGTCTCCACGCGCTCCGCGAAGCGGGCATGCGATTGACTGGTGGCTTGCGCGCCTTCGCCATACACCTCGACCACGTGGCTCTCAAGGTGTTCACCGATCAGGCCCCGCGGCGTGCCTTCGGCAATCTTTCTGCCATGGTCCAACACCAACAGCCGGTCGCACAGGCGCTCGGCTTCGTCCATGAAATGAGTCGTTAGCAAGATCGACTTGCCTTGCTGCAGGAGGTTTTGGAGACGCTCCCACATCAGGTGACGGGCTTGTGGGTCGAGGCCGGTGGTGGGCTCGTCCAGTAGCAGCAGATCCGGATCGTTGATCAAGGCTCGCGCCAAGCTGAGCCTGCGCTTCATTCCGCCGGAGAGTTGACCTGGTTTGGCATCGGCCTTGGATTGCAGGGCCGCGAACTCCAGCAGCTTTGGAATCCGCGCATCGATCTCACTGCGCGACAAGCCAAAATACCGCCCGTAGACACGCAGATTCTCGACGCAGGTGAAGTCGGGGTCGAGGCTATCGAACTGCGTGACCACGCCCATGCGCCGCTTGGCTTCGCGTACCTGTTGAGGAATCGACAACCCAAAGGCTTCGATGCTGCCGCTGTCGGCACCCGTCAGCCCCAGGCACATGCGGATGGTGGTCGTCTTGCCCGCACCATTGGGGCCGATCACCCCCAGGCATTCGCCTGCGGCAATCTCCAATGACAGATCGTCCACGACTACGTCGTCACCAAACTTCTTGTGCAACTGCGATATGCGAAAGATGGATGAAGTCATGAGCCTCAGTTTGCCAAATGACGGTGGCAGGAACTGTTAGCCATTTCCGACCCGCCAAGAAAAAAGGGCCAGCAATGCTGGCCCTTTTTTTTTTGAGAAGCCTCAGCTTCACTGAACTTACTCGGCGTCTGCTGCCTTGGCGTCTTCAGCCACTTCAGGACGATCCACGAGTTCGACATACGCCATCGGTGCGTTATCGCCCACGCGGAAGCCCGTCTTCAGAATGCGGGTGTAGCCGCCTGGACGTGCCTTGTAGCGCGGGCCGAGCTCGTTGAAGAGCTTGGTGACGATGTCGCGATCGCGCGTGCGGTCAAAAGCCAAGCGGCGATTGGCCAGCGTGGCTTCCTTTGCCAAGGTGATGAGCGGCTCGACGACGCGACGCAGTTCCTTGGCCTTGGGGACCGTGGTCTTGATCGCTTCGTGTTGCAGCAGCGAATTGCACATGTTGCGCAACATCGCTTGGCGATGTTCGCTGGTGCGGTTGAGCTTACGGAGTCCGTGACGATGACGCATGGTGCTGTTCCTTTCTGACTATTAAAACCGGCAGCCGTATCAGGTACTGTCGGGTGCCCATTGCCAAGAAGCCACTGTGTCAGTGGCGACCCTCTTGGGGGTTTGGCCGTCATTGCTGACGGCCGCGCTGAAATCAGCGTTTGTCGAGGCCTTGAGGAGGCCAGTTCTCAAGACGCGCGCCAAGCGTAAGCCCGCGGGACGCCAAAACTTCCTTGATCTCGTTGAGCGACTTGCGACCCAGATTGGGCGTCTTCAGCAATTCGGTCTCAGTTCGTTGGATCAGGTCGCCAATGTAATAGATATTTTCGGCCTTCAAGCAGTTGGCCGAACGCACGGTCAACTCGAGTTCGTCGACCGGGCGCAACAAGATCGGATCGAACTGCGTGCTGCGTTGAGCCGGTTGATCGAAGGCGGCGATTTCACTGCCTTCCAACTGTGCAAACACCGCAAGCTGCTCGACAAGAATCTTGGCGGATGCACGAATCGCTTCTTCTGGCGTGATGGCACCATTCGTTGCAATCTCCATCACCAGCTTATCGAGGTCGGTACGCTGTTCCACACGCGCCGATTCGACGGTGTAGCTCACGCGTGACACCGGAGAGAACGACGCATCGAGAACAATGCGGCCAATCGACTTGGTCGGCTCGTCGCCATAACGGCGCATCGTACCGGGCACATAGCCGCGGCCCTTTTCAACCTTGATCTGCATGTCCAACTTGCCGCCTTGCGACAAATGGGCAATGACGTGATCCGGATTGATGATCTCGACGTCGTGGGGCGTCTGGATATCGCCGGCAGTCACGGGGCCTTCGCCTTCCTTGCGCAGAACGAGAGTGACCTCGTCGCGGTTGTGAAGGCGGAAAACAACGCCCTTGAGGTTCAACATGATGTGAACCACGTCTTCCTGCACGCCATCGACGGTCGAATACTCATGGAGCACGCCAGCGATGGTGACCTCGGTCGGCGCATATCCCACCATCGAAGACAGCAGAACACGACGCAACGCGTTGCCGAGGGTATGGCCATAACCACGCTCGAACGGCTCGAGGGTCACCTTGGCGCGGTTGCCGCCCAGCGGCTCCACATTGATGGCTTTGGGTTTGAGCAGGTTTGTTTGCATGAGGTCTTTCTTTCAATACCCTCGGTTCATTACACCGATAAGGCTGATGGACCAACCGGACAGCAAGAGATACCGCCGGACTTGGAAAATCAAGACAAGGCCGAGCAGTGGCGCCATCGGACGCCACTCACTTAGCCTGAGCACCGATCAGCGCGAATACAGTTCGACGATCAAGGCTTCCTTGATATCGGCACCGAACTCATCGCGGTCCGGGGTCTTCTTAAAGACGCCTTCGAGCTTAGATGCATCGACCTGCACCCAGTTGGGCATGCCTTGCGATTCAGCCAATTTCACTGCGTCAACAATGCGCAACTGCTTCTTGGACTTCTCGCGAACACCAACCAAATCACCGGCCTTCACCAAGTAAGACGCAATGTTGACGACTGCGCCATTGACGGTAATGGCTTTGTGGGAAACCAACTGCCGACCTTCAGCGCGGGTCGAGCCGAAGCCCATGCGATAGACGACGTTGTCGAGGCGCGATTCGAGCAGCGACAGCAGGTTGGCGCCGGTGTTGCCTTTGCGACGCTCAGCTTCGGCAAAGTAACGGCGGAACTGACGCTCCAGAATGCCGTACATGCGCTTGACCTTTTGCTTCTCACGCAATTGCAGACCAAAGTCAGAAGTGCGCGAACCAGAGGTACGGCCGTGTTGCCCTGGCTTGCTGTCGAACTTGACCTTGTCACCGATCGGGCGGCGAGCGCTCTTCAGGAACAGATCGGTGCCTTCGCGGCGGGCAAGCTTGCCCTTGGGTCCTAGATAACGTGCCACGTGATTTCCTTTATCAATTTAACGAGCGCCGACATCAAATCAGCACGCGCAAGTCTGGCGAGTCTTGTTTTAAGTGCTCAGACGGTGGGCTTATGAAACCTCACGGCTTCAACGGAACCGCCGGCAAGCTCCGTGAGGCGCTTGCCGGCGATGACTAGCAATCAATGCAAGAAAAGCAAATCAGATGCGGCGACGCTTCTGTGGACGGCAACCGTTGTGCGGGACGGGTGTCACGTCGGCAATCGAATTGATTCGAATGCCAAGTGATGCCAATGCGCGAACCGACGATTCACGACCAGGGCCTGGGCCCTTGATCCGAACGTCCAAATTCTTGATGCCTTGCTCTTGTGCAGCACGACCAGCCACTTCAGCAGCCACCTGAGCAGCAAAAGGGGTCGATTTACGCGAACCCTTGAAGCCTTGACCACCACTGGATGCCCAAGAGAGCGCTCCGCCTTGACGGTCGGTGATCGTGATGATCGTGTTATTGAACGACGCATGAACGTGAGCAATGCCATCCGCAACGTTCTTGCGGACTTTCTTTCGCACGCGCTGTGCAGCGGTATTGGGTGCTTTAGCCATATCGACCTTTTCTTACTGTGCTCTTGAGGGAGTCTGCCGAATGGCAATCACTTCTTGACCAGAGCGCCAGACTTGCGCGGTCCCTTACGGGTCCGAGCATTCGTTTTTGTGCGCTGACCACGAACGGGCAAGCCACGACGATGGCGGAAGCCACGATAGCAACCCAAGTCCATCAGACGCTTGATGTTGATCGACATCTCGCGGCGCAAATCGCCTTCGATGGTCATGCGACCGATCTCTTCGCGAATCTTTTCCAGATCCGTATCAGTTAGGTCTTTGATCTTTCGATCAAAAGGTACCCCGCTGGCCGTGCAGATCTTTTGCGCCGTGGTGCGGCCGATCCCATAGATCGCCGTCAGACCAATTTCTGCGTGCTTCTGGGGGGGAATATTGATACCAGCAATACGAGCCATGTGCTTCCTCTATTCGCTAAGTCGCAAGACTGTCTTCAGCCTTGGCGTTGCTTGTGACGCGGATCAGTACAGATCACGCGCACAACACCTTTGCGACGAATGACCTTGCAATTTCGGCACATTTTTTTGACCGATGCAGCAACTTTCATGCTCTTCTCCTAGACCCTCTCAGGCCACATCTATAGTTCAAACTTGTTCGTGTTCCAAGCGGCGATACACCAACTCTCATTTGGCCCGGAACACAATACGGGCCCGAGTTAGATCGTAGGGCGTCAATTCGACTGTGACCTTGTCACCGGGAAGGATGCGAATGTAGTGCATACGCATCTTTCCGGAGATATGACCCAGCACGATGTGCCCGTTCTCCAACTTCACACGAAACGTGGCATTAGGAAGATTCTCAAGAATCTCACCTTGCATCTGAATGACGTCATCTTTCGACATGCCAACCGTTTCTTGTCTCTTCGTTTATGTAGAAAGCCAATTAACTGGCCTTGAAACTTGCTTTTTTCAGCAGTGACTCGTACTGCTGACTCATCACATACGACTGAACTTGAGCCCAGAAATCCATCGTGACAACCACGATAATCAACAATGACGTTCCACCAAAGTAGAACGGCACGTTGTACTTCAAGACCAAGAATTCAGGCAGCAAGCAAACCGCTGTGATGTAGATCGCCCCCGCCAAAGTCAGGCGCGACAAGATCCGATCGATATGTTTGGCTGTTTGCTCACCAGGCCGAATGCCTGGAATAAACGCACCACTCTTCTTCAGGTTATCTGCTGTCTCGCGGCTGTTAAATACCAAAGCCGTATAGAAAAAGCAGAAGAATACGATTGCTGAGGCGTACAACAATACATAGATCGGCTGCCCCGGGGACAACAACCCAGCAAGATCCTTCAACCAGCGCAGCTTGTCACCCGTCGCAAACCAACCCACCACAGTGGCCGGAAGCAAGATGATGGACGAAGCAAAGATTGGAGGAATCACGCCCGACATATTCAGCTTCAACGGCAGGTGCGATGACTGACCACCATATACCTTATTGCCAACTTGCCGTTTTGCGTAATTAACCAGTATCTTTCTTTGGCCACGCTCAACAAACACAACAACGAATGTAACTCCGGCAATGATCGCCACAATGAACAAGGCAATCAACACGCTCATTGCACCGGTACGAACCAGCTCTAACAAGCCGCCGATTGCATTTGGCAAACCAGCCGCAATACCACCGAAGATCAGAATTGAAATGCCGTTGCCAAGACCGCGCTCGGTGATCTGCTCACCCAACCACATCAAAAACATGGTGCCAGCAACCAAACTCACCACGGCAGTCAAACGAAACCCAAATCCCGGCGATAACACCAACCCAGGCGAACTTTCCAATGCCAGCGCGATACCAAGCGCTTGGAACAGCGCCAAACCCACTGTGCCGTAGCGTGTATATTGTGTGATTCGGCGACGTCCTGCTTCGCCTTCTTTCTTTAACGCTTCCAGGCTTGGTACCACATAGCTCATCAGCTGCATGATGATCGATGCAGAGATATAAGGCATGATGCCCAATGCAAACACGGTGAACCGAGATAACGCTCCACCCGAGAACATATTGAGCAGATTTAGAATCCCACCCTGCTGCCCCTTGAACATCTGCTGCAACTGATTCGGATCGATACCGGGCACAGGAATGTGCGCACCGATCCGATACACGACGAGTGCAAGCAACAAGAAGACAAGCCGGCGACGTAAGTCACCGAATTTGCCACTCTTGGCCAGCTGGTTCGCGTTGGTTGCCACTGAAGTTTCCCGTTTGAATCGACTTAAGCGATTGAGCCGCCAGCGGCTTCAATCACTGCCTTCGCACCAGCCGTCGCTCCAACACCTTTGAGCGTGACCTTCTTGGTCAATTCACCGGACTTGATGACTTTGACCACTTTGGCCAATTCACGAACCAATCCAGCTTGCTTCAGAACCAATACGTCAATTTCGGTGACGGCCAACAACTCCAAATCACCTAAGGTCACTTCAGCGTTGTACTTTAACGAAGCTGATTTGAACCCACGCTTTGGAAGGCGGCGCTGCAACGGCATTTGACCGCCTTCAAAGCCAACCTTGTGATAGCCACCAGCACGAGATTTCTGACCTTTGTGGCCACGACCTGCAGTCTTGCCCAGACCTGAACCAATGCCACGGCCAACTCGGCGCTTGGCATGCTTGGAGCCCACTGCGGGCTTAATGGTATTGAGTTCCATGATGTCTCCTAGGCTCAAAGCACTTTGACCAAGTATTGAACCTTGGTGATCATGCCGCGAACGGCCGGGGTGTCTTCCAACGTGGATTCGCTATTTAGCTTGCGCAAGCCCAGCCCCCGCACAGTAGCGCGATGGGACTCACGGGTTCCAGCGATGCTGCGAACCAGCTTGATCTTGACAGTTTTCTTATCAGACATGATGTTTCTCCGGGGCCAGAGCCTCAGCCAAGGATCTCTTCAACCGTGAGGCCGCGCTTGGCAGCAATTTCTGCAGGCGTGCTAACAGCCTTCAGTGCATCAAGCGTGGCACGAACCATGTTGTATGGATTCGATGAGCCCAAGCTCTTGCAAACAATGTCAGTCACGCCCATCACTTCAAACACAGCGCGCATCGGGCCGCCAGCAATGATGCCGTCACCCGGCTTGGCCGGAGCCATCAGCACACGTGAAGCACCGTGCTCACCAACCACCTTGTGGTGGATCGTGCCGTTCTTCAAGGAGACCTTGAAGAGATTGCGGCGCGCAGACTCCATGGCCTTCTGCACTGCGACAGGAACTTCTTTCGCCTTGCCCTTGCCCATGCCAATTCGGCCATCGCCATCACCGACGACGGTCAACGCCGCAAAACTCAGCGTACGACCACCCTTCACCACCTTGGTGACACGGTTGACCGCAATCATCTTTTCCTTCAGGCCGTCGTCGTTGCCTTCGGTCTGAGCGCGTGGTTGAAACTTTGCCATTTTCGAGATCCTCGTTGCGCTTAGAACTGCAAACCGGCTTCGCGAGCCGCTTCGGCCAACGCCTTGACGCGGCCGTGGTATGCAAATCCAGCACGATCAAACGCCACTTTATCGATGCCGGCGGCCTTCGCTTTTTCTGCGATGCGCTTACCAATCAACGTTGCAGCGGAAACATTGCCACCTTTGCCTGCAGCACCCAACTCTTTGCGAATATCGGCTTCAGCCGTCGACGCAGTAGCGAGCACCTTGGCGCCATCTTCGGAGATCACGCTCGCATAGATGTGCAGGTTGGTACGAAATACTGTCAACCGAGCTACACGCTGCACAGCAATGCGGGCACGTGTCTGACGCGAGCGACGAATGCGCTGATCTTTTTTGTTCAACATATCGTGCGCTCCTTACTTCTTCTTGGTCTCTTTGATCGTGACCTTCTCATCCGAATAGCGGATGCCCTTGCCCTTGTAAGGCTCAGGAGGACGAATGGCACGAACCTCAGCGGCGATTTGACCCACAACTTGGCGGTCAGAACCTTTGATCACGATCTCCGTCTGCGTCGGGCATTCCACCTTCACACCTGCAGGCATCTCTTTAGCCACAGGGTGAGAGAAGCCGATCTGCAGATTCAGCTTTGAGCCAACGGCTTGAGCGCGAAAACCCACACCAACTAGATTCAACTTCTTTTCAAAGCCCTTGCTGACGCCGTTGACCATATTGGCCACCAAAGCACGCAAGGTACCCGACATGGCGTCTGCTTCGACGCTGTCATTTGCAGGTGCAAATAACAACTTGCCATCTTCGTTTTTCACGATCACCAAAGCATTAACCGGACGCACTAACGTACCGAGCGAGCCTTTGATGCTGATTTGATTTGCCGTCACTGATACGTCCACACCCTGAGGGATGGCGATCGGCATTTTTCCTACGCGGGACATGGCGCTTATTCCTTCCTTAGGCGACGTAGCAAAGCACTTCGCCGCCAATACCGGCCTGACGCGCCTTGCGATCAGTCATCACGCCCTTCGGCGTAGTAACGATGGCAACACCCAAGCCATTTTTGACACTTGGAATCTCGTGACGGCCCTTATAGATACGCAGACCCGGACGACTAACCCGCTCGATGTGCTCAATCACTGGACGACCAGCGTAGTACTTAAGACTTATCTCAAGCTCATGCGTCGCTTTCTCGCCTTTGACGGCGAAACTGTCGATATAGCCCTCTTCTTTTAGGACCTGTGCAATCGCCACTTTTAGCTTAGACACCGGCATCACTACGCTAGTTTTTTGAACCATTTGTGCGTTGCGGATACGGGTCAGCATATCGGCGATAGGATCACTCATGCTCATTCGAATATCTCCTGATCGTCGTGCCGATTACCAGCTGGCCTTGATGACGCCAGGGATATCACCCTTGAACGCCAATTCGCGAATCTTATTGCGAGCCAAACCAAACTTGCGGAAAGTACCGCGCGGCCGCCCAGTCAATCCACAACGATTGCGCTGGCGTGTTGGGTAAGCATTGCGGGGTAACTTTTGAAGTTCCAGACGGGCTGCATAGCGCTCCTCGTCGGACTTTTTTGCGTCATTTGCTGTTGACTTCAGTTCGTTGTATTTCTTAGCGAACTTGGCGACCAGTTGCTCGCGCTTGAGTTCGCGCTGAATGAGAGAAGTTTTAGCCACGGGCCACCTCAGTTCTTGAACGGAAACTTGAATGCAGCGAGCAAAGCTTTGCACTCGTCATCATTCTTCGCCGACGTGGTAATGCTGATATTCAGCCCGCGCAATGCGTCAACCTTGTCGTATTCGATTTCCGGGAAAATGATCTGCTCTTTCACGCCGATGTTGTAGTTCCCACGGCCATCGAAAGAACGACCCGAGATACCACGAAAATCGCGAACACGTGGCAGCGCAATGGTCACAAAGCGATCCAGAAATTCATACATCTGCACGCCGCGCAAGGTCACCATGCAACCGATAGGCACGCCGTCGCGAATCTTGAACCCCGCAATCGCCTTTTTTGACTTGGTCACGACCGGCTTCTGCCCTGCAATCTTTGTCAGATCACTAACGGCGTGCTCCATAACTTTCTTGTCGGAGACCGCCTCACTCACACCCATATTGAGTGTGATCTTGGTGATACGCGGGACTTGCATCGCCGACGTATAGCCGAACTTCTTGACCAATTCCGGCGAGATGGTCTCGCGGTAGATCTTTTGCAGGCGCGCGCCAGTTTGTTGAGCTTGCTGTTGAGTCATGATCTTATGCCTTGATCTCTTCGCCACTGGACTTAAAGACACGAACGCCGTTGTCCTTGGTTTTACGAGCTTGCTTTTCAGCATCACTTAAGAGCTTGATGCCAACGCGATCTGCTTTGCCAGTCGATGGATTGAAGATAGCGATATTTGATTGATGAATCGACAACGACTTTTCAACCACGCCACCTGTCGTGCCCTTCATTGGGTTCGGCTTGACATGCTTTTTCACGACATTGATGCCTTCGATGACGATGCGATCTTCGTCGACGCGCTGCAGTACCGTACCGCGCTTGCCTTTATCGCGACCTGTCAAAACGATGACTTCGTCGCCTTTGCGAATCTTGTTCATAGCTATCCTTACAGCAAGCAGCTCAGAGAACTTCCGGTGCCAGCGACACAATCTTCATGAAGCGCTCGGTCCGCAGCTCGCGCGTTACCGGGCCAAAGATACGCGTACCAATCGGCTCAAGCTTGGCGTTCAACAAAACTGCTGCGTTACCATCAAATTTGACGAGCGACCCATCTTGGCGACGCACACCTTTTGCGGTGCGAACCACAACGGCGCTATAGACCTCGCCTTTTTTGACACGAGCACGCGGAGCGGCTTCTTTGATGCTGACCTTGATCACATCACCGATACCCGCGTAACGACGCTTCGATCCGCCGAGCACCTTGATGCACATAACGGACTTAGCACCAGTGTTGTCCGCGACGTCAAGCCGCGATTGCATTTGAATCATGTTGTGTCCCCAACTTGTCCCGCATTCACTTTCATGACCATCATGAAAGCCGCCGCGGTCAGTCTTGGGCCCGTCAGTTCCACTTCTCGCTGAGAAGCCTCACTGTTTGGGCAGAGAGCCGACCTCGATTACATGCAGCTTGAACCGCGTCATGCGACCGGAATTCGGCGAAGCTTTAGATTATGCGTTTCCGCATCAGGCACTGTCAATCATCTTGTTGAATTATTTGATGAGTCGACAGCGAAACTTATCGATTGATCTCAGGCTTTGATTTTTTCGCCTGCGCCAACAACGTTACTGCGTCACTGATCTCGAACTTACCAGGCGCCTCAACATTGAGTGCCTTCACAACGCCATCGACGATCAGCGCCGAATACCGCTGCGAGCGCACGCCCAAACCTTTGGACGTCAGATCAAAAGCCAGCCCTGCTGCTTGCGTGAATTGAGCACTGCCGTCAGCCATCATTCGAACCTTTCCCGCAGTCTTCTGCTCACGGCCCCAAGCGCCCATAACGAATGCGTCGTTCACCGAAACGCACCAGATTTCGTCAACGCCAGCAGCTTTCAACGCTTCTGCCTGCTGAACATAACCTGGCACATGCTGGGCGGAACAGATCGGCGTGAACGCCCCTGGCAACGCGAAGATCGCGATCGTCTTAGATACAGTTAGCGTCGCGATATCAAAAGTGTTAGGACCCAATGAACAACCATTGCCTTCGACTTCAATAAATTCTTGTAGGGTGCCTGCTGGCAGCTTGTCTCCGACTTTCAACATCACCATCTCCTGTGTCATCGAACAATGAAAAACGGCCGGCCGCCGGATGCCCAGCGTGCCGACCGTTATATAAGCTGCAGGCATCAAGCTCCTGCAGACTTCAACCTATCAATCAGACCGCGATGGCCTTCTCAACCAACCGCGTCACCACCCAAGATTTGGTCTTGGAGATCGGACGGCTTTCGGCGATTTCTACAACATCACCCAGCTTGTATTCGCCCTTTTCATCATGAGCGTGGTACTTGCTCGAACGGGCAACGATCTTGCCGTAAAGCTCATGCTTTGTACGACGCTCAACGAGCACTGTAATGGTCTTCGAGCGCTTATCGCTAACCACTTTTCCGACCAAGGTGCGCGTGTTCTTCAGTGGAGCCTGTACCACTGCGTCTACGTTTTGAGTCGTCATTTCGCGGCTCCTTCTTTCTTCTTCTGCGCCAGGATGGTCTTGGCACGAGCAATGTCGCGACGGGTGTTGCCCAACGTGGTGTGGTTGGTCAACTGCTGAGTCGCCTTTTGCATACGCAAGCCGAAATGGGCCTTGAGCAAATCAGCCACTTCCTTTTCGAGGCCAGCGACGTCTTTGGCTCGGAGTTCAGATGCTTTCATGTCGTTCTCCGGTTGAGCGTCAAGCGCCCACCTGGCGCGACACAAAGGTGGTGCTCAGCGGCAACTTGGCCGAGGCCAACTTGAACGCTTCACGAGCCAGCTCTTCAGGCACGCCGTTGATTTCATAGAGCACCTTGCCTGGCTGAATCTCAGCGACGTAGTACTCAGGATTGCCCTTGCCGTTACCCATCCGGACTTCAGCCGGTTTTTGGGAGATCGGCTTGTCCGGGAAGATGCGGATGAAGATCCGACCGCCGCGCTTAATGTGACGCGAAATCGCGCGGCGAGCCGCTTCGATCTGGCGTGCTGTCAAACGACCACGCTCGGTGGCCTTCAGGCCGAAATCACCGAACGACACGGCAGCACCACGTGTGGCTACACCGGTATTACGGCCCTTCTGTTCCTTGCGGAATTTTCTGCGTGCAGGTTGCAGCATTTTTATTCTCCTTTGCCGTCGGCAACCGGAGCGTCAGCACCCGGAGCCTTGCGAACACGCTTGACGGTCGAGGTCTTGGCGTCACCCCCAGGAGATGCGGGCTTATCGCCACCCTCACCGCCAGGAGCTGCACCTTGACGCGGGCCGCGATCACCAGCGCCTGGACCACCCGGACGGCCACGGCCGGTCGGTGCTCCAGGACGCGTATTGCGACGCGGGCGACGATCATCCTCTTGAACTTCCGGCTTGACGACAGCGACTTCGCCATTCGCCAGACGGTCGCCGCGATAGACCCAGCACTTGACACCGATGATGCCGTACGTGGTCTTCGCTTCAGAGAAACCGTAGTCGATGTCGGCCTTCAAGGTGTGAAGAGGAACGCGACCTTCGCGATACCACTCGCAGCGTGCGATCTCAATGCCATTCAGGCGGCCAGAAGACATCAACTTGATGCCTTGTGCGCCCAGACGCATTGCGTTCTGCATCGCGCGCTTCATCGCACGGCGGAACATGATCCGCTTCTCGAGCTGTTGCGTAATGCTGTCAGCAATCAGCTGTGCATCGATTTCAGGCTTGCGCACTTCTTCGATGTTGACTGCCACTGGTACGCCGAGACGGCGCGTCAGTTCAGCCTTCAAGTTTTCGATGTCCTCGCCTTTCTTGCCGATCACCACGCCCGGACGAGCCGAGAAAATAGTGATACGCGCGTTCTTGGCAGGGCGCTCGATCAGGATGCGCGAAACAGCAGCATTCTTGAGACGAACTTTGAGGTAATCACGAACCTTCAAGTCTTCCGCCAGCATCGTGGCGAAATTCTTGTTCGACGCATACCACCGCGACGCCCAATTGCGCGTGACTGGCAGGCGGAACCCGGTTGGGTGAATCTTTTGTCCCATGGTCTTCCTTAGCCTTCAGTTGCCGACGGTGATGTAGATGTGGGCAGTCGGCTTGCTGATGCGATTACCGCGGCCCTTGGCCCGTGCGGAAAAACGCTTCAGCGTGGCACCCTGCTCTACGAAAATCGTCTTGACGTGCAGCTCGTCAATATCGGCACCGTCGTTGTGCTCGGCATTGGCGATGGCCGATTCGAGCGCCTTCTTGATGATGCCGGCAGCCTTCTTTTGTGTGAACGTCAGGATGGTGAGCGCCTGGTCCACCTTTTTGCCGCGGACCAAGTCAGCCACCAGCCGACCTTTGTCGGCAGAGAGGCGAACACCGCGAACGATTGAACGGGTTTCCATCGTCATCCTTACTTCTTGTTGGCCTTCTTGTCGGCCGGGTGACCCTTGAACGTACGCGTCAGCGCAAATTCACCGAGTTTATGGCCGACCATCTGGTCGGTGATGTACACGGGCACGTGCTGCTTACCGTTATGAACGGCAATCGTCACACCGATGAAGTCAGGAAGAATGGTCGAACGGCGCGACCAGGTCTTGATGGGCTTCTTGTCCTTGATCGCAACAGCCTTCTCGACCTTGGCCAAGAGGTGATGGTCAACGAATGGACCTTTTTTGAGCGAACGGGTCATGTTGGCTCCTTACTTCTTGCGACGCGAAACGATGAACGTCTGCGTGCGCTTGTTGTTGCGAGTGCGGTAGCCCTTGGTCATGGTGTTCCAAGGAGACACCGGCACCTGGCCTTCGCCCGTGCGGCCTTCGCCACCACCGTGCGGGTGATCCACCGGGTTCATGGCAACGCCACGAACCGTCGGGCGGATGCCCTTCCAGCGACGAGCACCGGCCTTGCCGTATTGGCGAAGGTTGTGTTCTTCGTTGGAGACTTCACCGATGGTCGCGCGGCAATCGATGTGAATGCGACGAACTTCACCGGAGCGCAAGCGCAGCTGGGCATAGATGCCTTCGCGAGCCAGCAAGGTCACCCCAGCACCGGCGGAGCGAGCAATCTGCGCACCCTTGCCAGGTAGCATTTCTACGCAATGAATTGTCGAGCCGACAGGAATATTGCGGATGGGCAGCGTATTGCCTGCCTTGATCGGCGCTTCGGCACCGCTCAAGATCGTTGCACCGACCTCTAGGCCACGAGGCGCAATGATGTAGCGACGTTCACCATCGGCATAGCACACCAAGGCGATGTGGGCCGTGCGGTTCGGGTCGTACTCAATGCGCTCGACCTTTGCCGGAATGCCATCTTTGTTGCGGACAAAGTCAACCACGCGGTAGTGATGCTTGTGTCCGCCACCTTTATGGCGAATGGTGATGTGGCCGTTGTTGTTGCGACCGGAATGCTGAAATTGCGGCTCGACCAGCGACGCCTCAGGACGCCCCTTGTGGAGGTGCGCATGCACGACCTTGACCACGGCCCGACGGCCGGGCGAGGTTGGTTTGACTTTGATGACGGCCATTACGCGGCCTCCCCGGAGAAGTTGAGCTCTTGGCCCGCCTTCAGCGATACATACGCCTTCTTGACGTGATCGCGGCGACCAATGGAACGGCCGAAACGCTTGACCTTGCCTTTTTGGATCACGGTCTGTACCGACTCGACTTCGACCTTGAACAGCAATTCAACAGCCGCCTTAATTTCAGGTTTGGTCGCGTCGCGAAGCACCTTGAACAACACTTGATTGTTCTTTTCGGCGACCAGCGTTGCCTTCTCGCTCACGATCGGAGCCACGAGCACCTGAGCCAAACGACCTTCATCATGCTTGATCGTGCTCATGCGAACATCTCCTTGAGTTGCTCGATCGCAGCCTTCGTCACGAGCACTTTCTTGTAGTGCACCAGTGAAAGCGGATCGGCGTGACGCGGCTCAACGACCAGCACATTGACCAGATTGCGGGACGCCAACAGCAAGTTGTCGTCAACTTGATCAGCAATCACCAGCACCGAGTCCAGACCCATGGCTTTGAACTTGGCAGCCAGCAATTTCGTCTTTGGGGAGTCGACCGAAATCGACTCAACCACAGCCAAACGACCTTCGCGAGCCAATTGGGAGAAGATCGCTGCCATACCGGCGCGATACATCTTCTTGTTGACTTTTTGGGTGAAGTTTTCATCAGGGCTGTTCGGGAAAATCCGACCACCTCCACGCCACAGCGGCGAAGACGTCATACCGGCACGGGCACGCCCCGTACCCTTTTGACGCCAAGGCTTCTTGGTGGAATGCTTGACCGTTTCACGGTCCTTTTGTGCCCGGGTACCTTGGCGTGCGTTGGCCTGGAAGGCCACGACGATCTGGTGCACCAATGCTTCGTTGTAGTCGCGACCAAACACGGTGTCAGGCGCATCAACCTTGGAAGATGCCTGACCTTGTTCGTTGAGGAGCTCGAGTTGCATCAGTGGGCTCCCTTCTTGACCTTGACCTTGATAGCAGGGCTTACGACCACATGACCGTTCTTGGCACCCGGCACAGCACCGCGAACCAGCAACAACTGGCGCGCTTCATCGATGCGCACGATGTCAAGGTTTTGAATGGTCTTGGTCACGTCGCCC
>CAHJWV010000031.1 GCA_903643055.1 Burkholderiales bacterium
GGCGTGGCCAGTTCCATCTCGCGCACATAAGCGACCTGAATGCGCTCAGGCATCGCGTTCTGTGCCGCGAAGGCCTCGGCGTACGAGGCCACGCGGTCGGCCACACAGCCGTGCGCCGCCACCACCGCGAGCACCAACGAGACGGCCGCCACAAGGCGGCGCGTGGACCGCCGTGTCAGGGCGCCTGCCATGCCTGCCGCAGCGCCTGCGCGGCTTTCAGCAGTTTGTCGGCAGAGGCTTCGAGGCTGATGGCGCCGCTGTCGGTGGCGGTCGGCACTTGCAGGTCGATGCTGCGAACGCGCTGGTCGCGCACGACGAGCAGCTGCACGTCGCCCTTCGGTGGCAGCAGGCGTTGCATCTCATCGAGCCGGCGAATGCGCCATTGGTCGACCGCCAGCACTTCGTCACCGGCCGACAGCCCGGCCGCTTCGGCCACGCTGCCGCGCAACACCGAGTTCAGTTTGATGCCGCTCAACGCGCTCTCGGAAGCCCGCACGCCCAGCCGCTGCGCAATGGTCGGCGACTGCGCCTTCCAGTTGACGCCGAAGCTGTTGAACAGCGCGCGCAGGGGCAGATCGTCGGTGCCGTGCACCCAGGCTTTCAGTTCGGGCTGGAATGATCGGCCGCCGACCTGCTTCAGCGCCTCGGCAATGTCGGCCTCGGTGATCGGCCCACCCTGGCTGCGCTGCCACAGCAGCCGCATCACGTCATCGAGCGTGCCCTTGCCTTCGCTGCGCAAGGTCAGGTCGAAGGCCAATGCGACCAGCGAACCCTTGGTGTAGTAGCTGATGGTCGAGTTCGGCGTGTTCTCGTCGCTGCGGTAGTACTTGACCCAGGCATCGAAGCTGGCCTGCGCCACGCTCTGCACCTTGCGCCCTGGCATGCCGAGCACACCGCTGACGGTCTTGGCCAACAGCTTCAGGTAGCGCGGCTCGTCGATCAGCCCGGCGCGGCGCAGCACCAGGTCGTCGTAGTACGAGGTAAAACCTTCGAAGAACCACAGCAGCTCGGTGTAGTTCTCCTGCGTGTAGTCGTAGCGCCGGAACTCGCCGGGGCGCAGCTGCTTGACGTTCCAGGTATGGAAATACTCGTGGCTGATCAGCCCGAGCAAAGTCACGTAGCCTTCGCTCGACTCGCTGCGCCCGCGCTGCGGCAGGTCGCGCCGCGCCGCAATCAGCGCGGTGCTGGCGCGGTGCTCGAGGCCGCCATAGCCATCGTCGACGGCATTGAGCATGAACACATAGCGCTTGAAGAAGGGCTTGCCGGAGCCGGCCACGCCCTTGCGCGGCGCCCCATGCCAGAAAGCGATCTCGGTCTCGCAGATGCGCTTGGCATCGGCCAGCAGCCGCTCGCCATCGAAGTCGGGCAGCGCACCGGCCACGACAAACTCATGCGGCACACCCGCCGCCTTGAACTCGCCGCGCCAGAAGCTACCCAGCTCCACCGGATGGTCGACCAGCTCGTCGTAATCAGCGGCTTCGTAGCGGCCCTGGCCGCGCGCATCGACCTTCAGCGCCGGCAGCGAGGTGGCGACCTGCCATGCACGCGGCAGGCCGCGCAGTTCCATTTGATGCGGCTCGGCCTCGCGGCCATGCACGCGCAGGAAGACGCCGGTGCCGTTGAAGAAGCCGCGGTTGACATCGAGAAACGCCGCCCGCACCGAGGTGTCGAAGGCGTAGACGAGATAGCTCACCGACAGCGCGGCCTGGCCGCTGCAATCGGCGACCCAGTTGGCTTTGTCGAGCTGGCGCAACGGGATGCTGCGGCTGCCTTGCCGGGCTTCCAGGCCCGACAGGTGGCGGGCGAATTCACGCACCAGGTAGCTGCCAGGAATCCACACCGGCAGGCTGAGCTGCTGCTGGGTTTCAGGCTGGGGAACCGTCAGCGTCACGCGGAAGAGATGGGCGTGCGCGTCGGCAATGTCGAGTCGATAAGAAATCATCAGCGGCCAGGCAGTAGAGGCGATCTGCGATTGTCGCCCCCACGGCCCGGACTGCGCTATGACTGTGGCAAGAAACGCATCAGAGCCTGGTGATCAAGGCTTGGTCATCAAGGCTTGGTGTTGGTCGCGTTGCCGTTGCTGGCGGCCACGAGCATCTTCTCGATCTGCTCGGCGGGCAAGGCGCCGGGGTTGCGTGTGCCGTCGGCAAAGATCAGCGCCGGCGTGCCGTTCAGGCGGTACTTGCGGCCGAAGGCGACGTTGCGCTCGATCGGGGCCGCGTCACAGCTGGTGCCCATGTTGCGCACCGGGGTCTTGTTTTCGAGCATCCAGCCGAGCCACGCCTTGGCCTGGTCTTTCGAGCACCAGATGGCGGCCGATTTCTGCGGTGAATCGCCGCCCAGGATCGGCATCAGGAAGGTGTAGACCGTCACGTCCTTGATCTTTTGCAGGTCGGCTTCGAAGCGGCGGCAGTAGCCGCAGTTCGGGTCGGCGAACACCGCCAGGCGGCGTGCGCCGGTGCCGTTTTTCCACACGATCGCGTCTTTCAGCGGCAGTGCGTCGAAGTCAATCGCGGTCAGCTTGCTGATGCGGGCCTCGGTCAGGTTGATGCGGCTGCGGGTGTCGACCACCGTGCCTTGAATCAGGTGGTTGCCGGATTCGTCGGTGTAGACCACCTCGGAGCCGATGCGCACTTCGAAGATGCCGGGAATCGGGGTTTTGCTAACTTCATCGATCGGCGGCAGGTTGCTCAGGCGCTCGGCGAGATTTTTGCGAATCTGCGCTTCATCGGCCGAGGCGGCCTGGGCCATCAATGCGATGGCCAGGGCCAGCAAGGTGCGGCCTTTGAAGCCCGGGGTAGAACGGATGGCAGGGGACATGGTGGTCTTTCAGGAGCCGAGCGCGCGGGCGGTCAACCAGCGCTTGAGCGGCGGGAGGTGATTGAGAAGAGTCAGGCCTCGATTGCGAAGTTCCCGGACTGTGGGCTGCTGACCGGAGAAAAGCCGTAACAGGCCGTCAGTGATGTCACCCATGGCTTGCGTGGGCAGCAATCGATCGCGTTCATAACGGCGCAGCAACCGGGCATCTGACAACGCACGCCAAGGCTCGCGCTGGGCAATCACCGAGTTCAGCGCCGCCACGTCGGCCAGACCCAGGTTCAAGCCCTGGCCGGCCAGCGGGTGCACCACATGCGCAGCGTCGCCGAGCAGCACCCAGCCGGGGCCGCACCAGGCCTGCGCCCGCGCTCGCATCAGCGGCCAACTGGCCCGCTCGCTGCGCAGGCTCAAGGCGCCCAGCGTGCCGCCAGTGGCCTCGGTCAGCGCTTGCTGGAACGCCGTGTCATCGAGTGCCAGCAATTCGGCCGCGCGGTCTTCGGGCAATGACCACACCAGCGCATGCGAATGCGCCGGCTCGGGTGAATCAAAAGGCAGCAAGGCCAGCACGTCGGGCGAGCGGAACCATTGCCGCGCGGTGTTCTGATGCGGGGCTTCGCTGACGAGCCGCGCCGCGATCGCCCGGTGGCCGTAGTCGACACGATCCCAGGTGATGCCCAAGGCCTCACGCCCGGCCGAGGCCTTGCCTTCGCACAGCGCCAGCAGCGTGGCTTCCACCGGCTGGCTGACCACGGTCACGTGGGGCGCAAACCTGACCGCTGCGGCCAGCGATTGCTCCAGCACCGTGGCGTCGGTGATCCAGGCCAATTCGCCGACCCGCTGTTGCCAGGCCGAGAAGGCCAGCGTGCCGGCGCCGCCGTCACCAGCGGCCGATCCGCCTTGCGCACCGGCGGCGCGATCGCCTTCGATGCGCATGTCATAAACCGCGGTCGCCGCATGGGCAGGCAAGGCCTCCCAAACCTTCAGCCCGCGCAGCAGCGCCACCGAGGCGGCATTCAGCGCATAGGCGCGCACATCGGCCGGCCGCGCCGAGGCGTCAGCCACCAGTGCGACCTGCAAACCCTGTCGCGCCAGCGACAGCGCCAGACTCTGGCCCACCACCCCTGCACCGCGCACGCACACATCGAAGCGTTTCATAGCATTTCATTGTAGAGACGCAATGCCCCGAGGCATGGCAGGCAGAATGAAAGGCTTTCATCCTGTTGACGGACCTTTGGCCCATGAAATCTTCCTCCTGGCTTCGAAAGCTGCTGATCGGCCTGGGCGTGCTGGTGCTGCTCATCGCCGGCACCCTCGCCTACCTCGTCGCCACCTTCGATGCCAACGCGTACAAGGGCCTGGCCATCGACTGGGTGAAGACGCACCGCGACCGGACGCTGGCGATCGACGGGCCGATCCAGCTGTCGGTTTTTCCGCGGCTGGCGGTGCAGCTGTCCCGCATCAAGCTGAGCGAGAAAGGCCGCGCCGAGACCTTCGTCTCGCTCGACGAAGCCTCGCTGTCGGTCGCGGTGCTGCCGCTGTTGCGCAAGCAGGTGGTGGTCGACCGCGTCAGCGCCAAGGGTTTGAAGCTGCGCTTCGTGCGCGATGCGCAAGGCCGATCCAACATCGATGACTTGTTGGCCCGTGTGCCGGCCGATGCGGCCACGCCCGAAGCCCCGGCGGCCGGCGGCCAGGCGCTGGGCTTCGATGTCAGCGCGATCCAGCTCGAAGCGCTTCAGCTGAGCCTGCGCGACGATCAGGCCAAGCTCGCCGGCGACATCACCTTGAATGAGTTCAGCATCGGCCGGTTGAGCGACCAGGTCGAATCACCGGTCAAGCTCGATGCGCAACTCGTGCTGACCAGCCCGGCGGTTCAAGGCCGGCTGACCGGCGACACCCAGCTGACGCTGCAACTGGCCACCCAGTCGGTCAGCCTGCGCGACATGCAGCTGGCCTGGAAGGGCAACGTGCCCGGCGCACAAGACCTCAACGCCAAGCTGAAGGGCGCGATCGCCTATGACGGCGCGAAGGGCACGGTGCAGGCCGACGGCATCGAGCTGGGCCTGGGCGCCACCTTCGGCACGACGCAGCTGGCCGATTCGAGCGTGGCGATCCAGCATTTCAGCTACGACCCAGCGAAAAAATCGCTCGCGCTGGCCAAGCTGATCGTCAAGCTGACCGGCACGCAAGCCGGCAACCCGCTGAATGCCGACATCGACTGGCCCGAGCTGGCCGTCAAGGGCGAGACCCTCAACGGCAGCCCGCTCAGCGGCAAGCTCGCGCTGAAGGGCCCGAACGCCATCGATGCGAGCTTCAAATCGGCCGCGCCCAGCGGCAGTTTCGAGCAGATCAAGATCCCCGGGTTCGAAGCCACGCTGAAGGCGCAAAGCGGCCCGCGTGAAGTCAGCGGCACCGTGCTGGCGAACCTGCTGCTGCAGGCCGACAAAGGCGCCATCGCGATCGATGGTTTGAATGCGCAGCTGCAAATCAAAGAGCCTTCGTTGCAGCCACTGGCGCTGGCCATCAAAGGCAAGGCCGATGCGTCTTCGCAGGCGGCGCATTGGGCACTCAACGGCCAGATCAACAACAACCCGTTCCACAGCGACGGCAGCGCGATCT
The DNA here is from genome assembly GCA_903643055.1 of Burkholderiales bacterium. The sequence continues at coordinate 5,434 of CAHJWV010000031.1, forward strand.
TCGCGACCACGCCGCTGAGCCTGAAGGTCGCGGCACGCTTCGATGCGCTCGACCTGAACCGCCTGCTGCCCGAAGCTGCGGCGGCCGCATCAGCGCCTGTCAACGCGCCGCCCAGCAGCATCGACACACCGGTCGACCTGTCGGCCCTGCGCGCGCTGCAAGGGCAGTTCACGGTGCGCATCGGCCAGTTCGCTTACCAAAGCTACCGCGTCAGAGACGCGGCGTTCGACGCCAACCTCGAAGGCGGCATGCTGCGCGTGACCCAGCTCGCCGGCAAGGCCTGGGGCGGCGCGCTGAACGCCACTGCGTTTGCCGATGCGCGCGCGAGCCGCATCGCGGTGAACGCCACAGCCACCAATGTCAACGTCAACGCCTTGCTGAAAGACGTGGCCAAGAAAGACATCCTCGAAGGCACCGGCCGCGTGACGCTCGATGTCGACACCACCGGCCAAACCGTCAACGCGCTGAAGTCGGCCTTGAAGGGCAAGGCCGCCCTGCAGTTGCGCGACGGCGCCATCAAGGGCGTGAACCTCGCGAAGAGCGTGCGCCAGGCCAAGGCCACGCTGGGCCTGAAAGCCGCCGACGATCGACAAAAGGCGAGCCAGACCGAGAAGACCGACTTCTCCGAACTGACGGCCAGCTTCGTCATCACCGACGGCGTCGCGCGCAACAACGACCTCGATGCGAAAAGCCCGTTCCTGCGCCTGGGCGGCGAGGGCGCGCTCGACATCGGCAAAGGCCGCATCGACTACATCGCCCGCGCCACCGTGGCCTCAACGAGCAAGGGCCAGGACGGCGCTGACCTGTCGGCGCTGAAAGGGCTGACGATTCCCGTCAAGCTCACCGGGCCCTTCGAGGCGATCGACTGGAACATCCAGTGGTCCGCAGTCGCCGCATCGGCCTTGAAGAACGAGGTCGGTGCCAAGGCCGAAGAAAAGCTCAAGGCGCAGCTGCGCGACAAGCTCGGCCTGCCGGCGCCCGCCAGCGGCGCAAGCGGTGTCAGCCCCTCCGATGCAGCGAAAGCCAAGCTGAAGGAAAAACTGAAGGGCTTCTTCAAGTGAGCAGCACATGAGCAGCAACCCCGAGTTCGGCGACGTC
>CAHJWV010000032.1 GCA_903643055.1 Burkholderiales bacterium
CTGTGCTCATCGCACACCTCCTGTGTGTGTTGCGGTGGGAAGGAGGTGCGGGATCAGGCGCTTTGCAGCTCGTCGGCCAGCGAGGCGATTTCCTCGATGGCGGCCGACAGCTCTTCGGCGCCTTGTGATTGCTGCTTGGCAGCGGCTGCGGCCTGTTCAGCGGCCTTCTCGGCTTCGGCTGCGCCGGTGGAGACCTGCTCGACGCCGATCTTCACCTGCGTCACCGCGGCGGCGATCTCTTGCGCCGCGTTCACCGCCACCTGGTTGGCCTGCTGGATGTCGGCCACATCGCCTTCGATCTTGTTCAGGCTGGTGGTGATCGTTTTGGCCTTCTCGACCTCGCTCAGCGCCGAGCCGACGATGGCGTCGAGGTCGCGGCCGACGAGACCGATCTGGTCCTGGATCGCCTTCACCATGTCTTTGATGCGGTCGGCGTTTTCGGCCGAATCGTGCGCCAGGTTGCGGATATCGGTGGCGACGACGACGAAGCCCTTGCCGAAATCACCGGCGCGCGCGGCCTCGATGCTGCCGTTGACGGCCAGCATGTTGGTCTGGATCGAGACCTGGGTGATGGCGTCGACAATCTTGTCGATCTTGCGTGACACCAGTTCCAGGTCCTTGACCTGCGTGATGCTGGTCTGCGTCGTTTGCACGTTGCTGGTGATGCCTGAGATCAGGCCGTCGATGTTCTTTTTGCTCTCGCCCATCAGCGTGCGGATTGCATTGGCGCGTTCGTTGCCCTGAAGCGCCCGCGTCTCGGCAATCTCGGCGCCCTTTTCGATCTGCGCCACTGCCGCGGCCGACTGCGTGCTGGCCGCTGCCTGGGTCTGTGCGCCCTTGCGGATCTCGTCCAGTGCCACCAGGATCTGCGCCGCCGAGCGGTTGATCTCTTGCACGGCGCTGGAAAGCTCTTCGGCCGAGCTGGCCACTTCTTCGGCGCTCTTGGCGATGTCGGTCGAGTTCTTCAACTCGTCGGCAATCTCCGACAGGCCGGCCGCCGTCTGCTCGCACTGCGACAAGGCGGTGGTCTGCTCCGTGACGGTCTTGTTGGCCTCTTCGCAGGCCGAGGACTGCTGGGTCGACGCCGCAGCGATCTCTTCCGCGCCTTTCAGTGCCTGCTGCGCGGCGACGTTGCTCTGCGCGGCGGCGGTGACGATCTCGGCCGCCCCGGCAGATATCTGGCCGGCGTCGGCGCGGATCTGCTCCAGCTGCTGCAGGATCAACGCGCTTTTCTCGACCTCGACACGCACCGTTTCAGCGCCAAGGTTGATGCCTTCGGCGATGGTCTTGACCTCACCCTGGATCTGGCCCACCAGTTCCTGGATCTGCTTGGCGCTCTTCTCCGAAGTCTCGGCCAGCGTGCGCACCTCGTCGGCGACGACGGCAAAGCCCTTGCCGTGTTTGCCGGCGCGGGCGGCTTCGATGGCGGCGTTCAGTGCCAGCAGGTTGGTCTGGTCGGCGATGCGGGCGACGGCCTTGACGATGTCGCCAATGCTGGCGGCCTGGCGTTCGAGTTCGCCGACCATCTTCACCGACGCGGCCTGGCGCTCGGCGGCCGTGACGACGTTCTTCACCGTTGACGCGACCTGCGTGTTGATTTCGCCGGCCAATGCCTGCATGCCCTCGGCAGTGCGCTGCGCGGCCGACACGGTGGTCATCTGGCGCGTGATCGAGCCCGAGATCTGCGTGATCGCGGCCAATGATTCCTGTGCTGCGCCCGAGGCCTCTTCAGCGCTGGTGGCGATCTGCGAGGCCGCCTGCTTCAGCTCTTCGGCGGCGGACGCTGCCTGGTTGATGCCGGAGGACAACTCGCCAGAGGCCGAAGCGACACGCTCCGACGCCTGCTGTTGCTTGGCCAGCGTGCGCGCCCGCTTGCGCTGCGCATCGGCGTCGATAGACACCCTCTTCGGGATGCTGGAGGCGATGGCCTGCAGGGCTGGGGGAGTTTCTTTGCTGGCCGTGGCCTTGCGAATGAGAGACATGGTCGTGTTCCTGAGGCGGGTGGGTGGTGCCGTGGCACCCCCCGGGGTGCCTCATCGGCGCTGGCGGACAACACCAGGCAGCACCTATTGCAACCCGCTTCACCTATGCACGATCCCCGAATCAGCGCGAAAGCGCTTCAATCAACCGGTAGGGGCGAACTTGAACGAACCGGCAGGTGAAAGGCTTCAATTGAGTCTTCCTGCTCGGCCAACCAGTCCACGACCGCGCCTTCGTCATGCACCAACGACGGGTCGAGCATGAGCAAGATCTTCTTCGAAGCCTCCTGCACACGCCGGCGCAAGCAGTCGATGAGCGTGCCGGCGTCCAGCGCCCCTGCATAGGCCGCCCAATGCATCTGACTCCTGTTGTTGACAGTCGAGAACACCGAGTAACCCGACGCAGCCTGGCCATCCTGGCTATCTAGCTGGCGTGCATCGGCCCAGCAGATCTCGGCGTCTTCGCTGGCGGCCTGCATCTTGATGGCGGGATAGGTGCCCCTTCAACCACAGCGCCGTGGCCAGCGGTGTGCTTTGCTGCTCCTTGCGCAGGGGCGAGTGTGGCTTGAAGCCCCACCGTGCAAGGTGCAACGCGGTGTTTCGCTCAGAAATCGGCACGCCGAACCTTTGGTGCACCAGCTGGGCCACAGCCACATTCGTCCACAGCGTGTAAGGCAGAGACAAGCGATCGGGCAGTTGGGTGGTGATCAGCTTGCGTATCTCGGTGCTCAGCGGGCCGTCCAGTGTGCGCCTGCCGCTGTCCACATCGGTGTTACGTTGGCCGTCCAACGCCCGGCTGCCTGTTGATTGGACGCGGTGGCAAATGTCGAAAACCCCCGTCCGGCTCACCCCAGTCTGCGCGGCGACCTCGGCGTAGGTGTGACCAGCAGCACGCAGCTGCACCACCTGCACCCGACGCTCGCGGCGTGCCCGGGGCGAAAGTGACCGCATGTCGGTGGGCTGCATCGATTGTTCCGGGATAAAGAATCTGCGCGAACCGTGCGCATCGCCTGACTTTGATGCGCGCCGGGCGACGAGGTAAGTGGCCTGGGCCGCGATCCTGCGTAGTACATTGCCTACGGCGCTGACTGCGCGGCGGCACGACACGGCTGCGGCGGCCTTGACAGGACAGAGCAGCAACGCCGTCAAGCTCATTGAGCAGGAATCCTGCATTTGCGGTAGAGGACATTCGGCATCGGTGCCAACAACTTGGATCGCCTTTTCCGCGACTTCAAGCAGCCCGAGCAGTCGACCATCCCGAGGTCATGTCGAGCGGCGACGCAAGCAAGCCCGCTGGGGCGCGTCGCATTAAATGCGGGGCCGCCGAGAAGCAGACTGTCGTGGATGGCAGCTTGTGGCCGGGACGGTGAGTTCGTGCCTTCTCCCATGAGCTGACCTTCAGCAGCGTTCAGCGGGTCGTTGTGATCGACCGGCTTGCTTCGACCCGACTTCGGCGCATCCTTGATGGCCTTCAACTCGATGGAAGACCATCATAGGTTCAGCATCTAGCGCCAGCCATCGCGAGCCATGGAATAAGGGCAAGATCGTCGGTCAGAAGGCACCGTTCAAGATCAAAGACATTCTTGATTAGCGACAAACTTCAGCAGGCTCACCTGGTGAGCTACCTGGAGAAGAAAATGGGTTCATCGAAGGAGAGATGAACC
>CAHJWV010000033.1 GCA_903643055.1 Burkholderiales bacterium
GCCACGCCAGCCGCCGCCTGACCCTGTCGTACCCGTCGCGCACCCAGCACCGGCCAGCTTCAGGCCAGGCTGCGTCGAGTCTGCGCAGGGCGTTCTTCCACACTAAGCCAAGATCTCGGCCATGCGCGCGAGTAAATCAGACTTTGAGAATGGTTTGTCCAGGCCCGGGCAACGCGCCTTGCGCAAAAAGTCGCGAGCGTCCGGCGAGAGGGTATCTCCGGTCACGAAGAGCATGCGATGCGCAAGCGTCGCATGTCGCAGCACCACTTCTTGCCACAAGGTTGAACCGTCCATATCAGGCATTCGCAGGTCAGACACGATCGCATCGAAACGGGCCATCTCCAGCAACGCCAGCGCCACCGCACCCGATTCTGCGATCGCCACTTCGTAGCCGACGCTTTCGAGCATGTCGCACATCAGCTTGGCGATCTCGGGCTCATCGTCAACCACCAAGATGCGCAACAACGGCGCTCCTTCGAGGTTGGAAAACGGAATGGGCGCCGATTCGGGAACTGGCTCCCCGCTGATGGGCAGGTTGAGCCGAAAGCTCGCGCCTCCATGCACATGCGCGCCCTCCAAGGTCAAATCGCCTCCATGCTCTCGTGCCAGCGAGCGCGAGACCGCCAGCCCAAGCCCGGTGCCCATGCCTTCAGGCTTGGTTGTAAAGAAGGGCTCAAAGATACGCTCACGCAGCTCGGCCGATGCACCCGGTCCGTTATCAGCCACACGCAACCAGACACGCGGTTCTCGGTTTTCACGTCGGGCTTCGACACCGGTCTGAATCTGAACATGGCGCTCACCTTCCACGCTGGCCAAGGCTTGTTGTGCATTGACTAGCAGATTAAGAACGATCTGCCCGATCTGGTCGCCATCGGCTTTCACGCTGGGCAATTCATCCGCCAGTTTCAACCGCATCACGATGCCATGGGCTCGATAGCTGTAACTCAGCATCTCGGCAGCAGCGCGCGTCAGGTCGTTCAAGGAAACGCTGACCCGTGCGATAGGCTTGCTGCGAGCCATGTTGAGGAAGGTGCGAACGATGCGACCGCATCGCTCGGCCGCCTCTCGAATGCGCTGCACATCGGACTTGAGTTCGGCGTCATCACACTTTTCTTCCAGCAGACTTGCGCGCCCCATCACGATGGCCAAGGGATTGTTCAACTCATGCGCCACCCCCGCGAGAAGACTTCCCATGGCGGTGAGCTTTTCACTGTGCCGAAGTGCGTCGCGCTGTCGTTCGATCTGCTGGGCCGAGTTATGGCGCTCGGTGAGGTCTACCAGCGACGCCGTGTAAAACACGGTCCCGGCCACATCGGTTCGCCATAGCACCATTTCGATGGGGAACTCGGTGCCATTCGGCCGCAACGCATGCATCTCCATGCGCTTGCCGAGCAGGCGCGCTTCGCCACCCGCATCCAAGCGCGCCATGCTGACATCGTGGCCTGCACGATAGCGCTCAGGAATGATCACTTCGCTGACAGGCAGGCCGATCACTTCGGCACGCCTGCGGCCAAACATGCTCTCGGCCGCTGGATTGAATTCGACGATGGTCCCGCGCCCATCGGTCGAAATCAACGCAGCGAGGGCGTAGTCGACGATGGCCGACTTCAACGCCTCACTGGCTTGGAGTTGCTCCATGCGTTCGGCGAGTTGCTGTTCACGCAGCTTCAGGTCGGTGTGATCGCGGCCGTACACGACAACACTCTGAACCTCTCCGCCCGAGGGCGCATAAGGAACCATCGTTTCATGCAAGAAGCGCCGGCCGCGCAATGGGTAGTCGACCCAACTCTGCCGACGCAGGGTCTCGCCTGCAAACAAGCGATCGACCCACGGCAAATAGCCGGCATAAACGGATGGACCAACCACCTCGGCCATGTGCATGCCGATCATCTGATCACCAGACAGGCCGAAAAAGGCCAAAGCTTCCCGGTTGGCATAACTGCATCGATGATCGCGCCCGACGATGACGATTCGTGCCGGAAGATTTTCCAACAGCATGCTCATCAATTCAGGGGGCAATGCAGGCGCTTGCAGAGGCTCGGTACCCCACGAGCCCTTCCCGGTCCAGACGAACTCTCGCTCCGTGTTTTCAATCATGCCCGCGATTTTGCGGGATATTCTTCGCGTCAGCCTTCCGCGCCCTCAGAGTCTTTTCCAAACGAGGTATGAGCCTGAAGAGGGCAGCCCTCGGGGACGCGCGGAGCGTCGATCCGTTGTTGAGGCGGCCAGTGTGTTGGGGCTCGGTTTTGGGGTTGGTTGAAGACTTCAAATTGAAAGGCCCCTGCCAGGCTGGCGCAGGCACCCCAACCGGGCGTGCACATGCCCGGTCCAATCTGCGGATGCCGCTCGAACTGGGGGACTCAGGCCGCCCGAGCAGGCACCCAGCGGAACAACGCTTGGCGCGCCTCGTTGAGCTCCTCGGCGGCTTGTACATCGGTCAACGCGATGGCCCGCTCACGCAGGTGTTCGAGCGTGATGCCCTTGCGAAAGCCCTGCTGCGCCGGCTGCAAGCTGGCCAGCTTGTCCAGTGGCGTCATCGCGTCCCAGGCCTGTACACCCGCTTGATGCGCCCGGGCTTCTTGGGGTCGGCCCTGTCGCTGGAGAACAGGCACGGGCGATGGAAGTTGAGGAACGTATTGAGGTACTTGCGGCAGTAGATGTTCAAGCGCGCGGCGTGGCGCTGCGGGATGTGGCCGTAGCCGAATTCCTTGCGCACCACCGCGCCGTTCTTGGTCTCGGCCAGGCCGTTGTCGTTGCTGCGGCGCGGACGGCTGCGCGTGAACTCGACCTTGAGTTTGTCCAACATCCGGGCGACTTGATGATTGACGTATTCGCTGCCGTTATCAGCATGGAAGCCCAGGATCAGAGTAGGGAACTGATCGAGCATTTGCTCGATCACGGGAAGCATGTAGGCCTGCGAGATCGTCTCACGGTGGCGACCACCTGCCACTGCGTGACACAGTCAACGGCGTTGATGTGGTACAGGCCCTTGATGCCGTCGTGGTCGCCTTGGTGGACGCTGTCGATGCGGATGAAACCCGCTCGGCCCTCGGGCGCGGGCGCACGGCGCACGCCAATGTCGGTTCGCCTCGTCGGTTGGGTCTTGGTCAACACCACGCGCTGCGCCCGGTACGGCGCACTGTTGCGCAGGTTGTAGAGATGGCCGTTGGAGATCGAGCCCAGGCGCTCGAAGCGCATGTCCCCAAAGACATCACGCTGGCGGCGCAGCACGCAGGCCGTGGCCGTCCCCCACAGCGTTCCCATCGCACGGTCTACCTCGGCCAACAACGCAACGTCTGCGCCCGTGTAGCGCCGGGCAAAAGCGTGTGCCGGGCGGCGGTAGTTCTTCGCCACCGGCTTGCCCTCGACCCGGCGCGAGCTCAGCCGCGTCACCTGTGCGCGGCTGTAGCCACTCAGTCGCTGAAGATAGGCCAAGACCGCCCCACGATCAGCGCGGCCCAACTGCCTGTATCCAAACCGGCCCAGCACCTGCTCGATCCACGCATAGCGCCCTTGGTCGTCCTCGGCCCTGCGGAACTCCAGCGCCTGTGTTCCCGCCACCACCAATCGCACCTGCTCCAGCGTGCGTACTTGCGACCCCCCCGGGTCAGAATAGTTGTCGCCTCCATAGAACAACCCTGGGGGCGGCGATGAAGGACGGACTTGGCTCGAT
>CAHJWV010000034.1 GCA_903643055.1 Burkholderiales bacterium
CCGGCCTCGTGACCTTGGGCAAGCTGAATTGCGACGAGTTCGCGATGGGCTCGAGCAACGAAAACTCGGCTTTTGCTGCCGTGAAGAACCCGTGGGACGCGACCCGCGTTCCAGGCGGCTCATCCGGCGGTTCGGCGGCGGCCGTCGCAGCGCGATTGGTGCCCGCCGCGACCGGCACCGACACCGGCGGCTCGATCCGCCAACCGGCGAGCTTCAGCGGCATCACCGGTATCAAGCCGACCTATGGTCGCTGCTCTCGCTACGGGATGATCGCCTTCGCATCGAGCCTTGACCAAGCCGGCCCGCTGGCGCGCAGTGCGGAAGATTGCGCGTTGCTGCTCAACGTGATGTGTGGCTTCGATGAACGCGACGCCACCAGTGCGCAAGAGCCGGTGCCCGATTTCGCCGCTTCGCTCAGCCAACCCCGCGAAGGCGCTACCGCCGCCCAGCCGCTGAAAGGCTTGCGTATCGGGCTGCCAGCCGAATTCTTCCCGGCAGCCTTGGCGGCCGACGTGAACGGGACCGTCCGCGCGGCGCTCGCTGAACTCGAAAAGCTCGGTGCCACGCTGGTTGACGTCAGCCTGCCGCGCACCGAACTGTCGATCCCGGTGTACTACATCATCGCGCCGGCGGAGGCCTCATCGAACTTGTCGCGCTTCGATGGCGTGCGGTTCGGACACCGGGCCAAGCAGTACACCGACCTGCTCGACATGTACAAGAAGAGCCGGGCTGAAGGCTTCGGCCCAGAGGTCAAGCGCCGGATCATGATCGGCACCTACGTGCTGAGCCACGGCTATTACGACGCCTATTACCTGCAAGCGCAGAAGCTGCGTCGAATGATTGCCGACGATTTCCAGGCCTGCTTCAAGCAGTGCGACGTGATCGCCGGCCCGGTGGCGCCGACGGTTGCCTGGAAGCTGGGCGACAAGAGCGATGACCCGGTGGCCAACTATCTCGCCGACATCTTCACACTGCCCGCCAGCTTGGCCGGCCTGCCCGGCATGAGCCTGCCGGCCGGTTTTGCAACCCAATCAGACGGCGCCTCGATGCCGGTGGGCCTGCAGCTGATCGGCAACTACTTCCAGGAAGCCCAGTTGCTGCAGGCAGCCCACGCCTTTCAACAAGCGACCGACTGGCATACCCGCATGCCAGCCGGATTCTGACCATGCCCACTTCCAGCAAACTGATCCGTGGCTACGAAGTCGTCATCGGCTTCGAAACCCACGCGCAGCTGTCCACTGTCAGCAAGATCTTCAGCGGCTCATCGACCCAGTTCGGCGCCGAAGCCAACACGCAGGCTTCGTCGGTCGATCTGGCCTTGCCCGGCACCTTGCCGGTGATGAACAAGGGCGCGGTTGAACGTGCCATTCGTTTCGGCCTGGCCGTTGGCGCCCATGTCGCGCCGCTGTCGATCTTCGCGCGCAAGAACTATTTCTACCCCGACCTGCCCAAGGGCTATCAGATCAGCCAGTACGAAACGCCGGTGGTTCAAGGCGGCGCGGTGGAATTCTTCGTTGACGGCGCTGGTGGCGAAAAGATCAAGCACAAGGTCAACCTGACCCGAGCCCACCTCGAAGAAGATGCTGGCAAATCGCTGCACGAAGCCTATGCCGGGCTGACCGGCATCGACCTGAACCGCGCTGGCACACCGCTGCTGGAGATCGTCACCGAGCCCGACATGCGCTCAAGCGGTGAGGCGGTCGAGTACGCGAAAGCTTTGCATGCGCTGGTGGTCTGGCTGGGCATCTGCGACGGCAACATGCAGGAAGGCAGCTTCCGCTGCGACGCCAACGTGTCGGTGCGCAAGCCCGGCGCCGACTTCGGCACCCGCCGCGAAATCAAGAACCTGAACAGCTTCAAGTTCATGCAGCAGGCGATCGACTACGAAATTCAGTGGCAGATCGACTTGATCGAAGACGGCGGAAAGGTGCAGCAAGCAACCGTGTTGTTCAACCCGGACAGCGGCGAGACGCGTGCCATGCGCACCAAAGAAGATGCAGCCGATTACCGCTATTTCCCCGACCCCGATTTGCCGCCACTCGTGATCGCGCCGGAATGGATCGAGCAGGTGCGAGCCGACATGCCGGAACTGCCGCGCTTGATGGCGGAGCGCTTTCAGAAGGACTATGCGCTGCCGGCGTATGACGCCACGGCGTTGACGCAGAACAAAGAGTTTGCTGCTTACTTTGAAGAAGTGGCTGATCGAGGGGCTCCGCCCAAGCTAGCTGCCAACTGGATGCTCAATCAGGTCTCTGCCCGCTTGAACTCCGCTCTTCATAGCGGTGACCGCTTGGACATTCGACAATTCCACGTGTCACCAGCTCAGCTGGCTCGCATTCTTGAGAAAGTGGCCCAAGGCAGTATCAACGCGAAAACAGCGAAGATCGAGTTGTTCGAAGCCCTAGCTGATAGAGAAAACAGCGGCGCATACAGCGCGATGTGGAGCGAGAGGCTTGATCCAAGTCCAGAGTTAGTCGACAAGCTCATCCGGGACAAGAACCTTGAGACCATGTGCGACATCGGCGAGCTTGAGCGCATCCTCGATGACGTGCTGGCCGCGAATGCGAAGTCGGTCGAAGAATTCCGCGCCGGCAAGGAGAAAGCGTTCAACGCGCTGATCGGCCAGGCCATGAAAGCCACCAAAGGCAAGGCCAACCCGGCGCAGGTTAACGAGCTTTTGAAGAAGAAGCTGGGCTGGAGCGGAGGCTGACTTGGTCCGTGGGCAGCTTTAGGCCAACTTCAGATGCCGCACAAGTATCGAGTTATGAAACATCGGCCCGCTGAATTGCGACCTTCGTTTTTCTCCGGGATTTTTATTTGCCAGCGGTCTTGCTGACCGTCGGTACACCCGACGCCGGCGCTTGCAAGGTGCCCATCGAGCCAGCCGGCGTACCGGCCCAGAGCCTTTTCAGGCGAACCAATTCGCCGTCATAAAGAGCTTCGAGGCGATCAATCTCATCTCGCTGGTTTTGCACCAGCGAGCGTTGAGCCGCAGCCGCCGCATCGTTCGCATCCAGCTGTGAACGCAGCTTTGCCGGCAGCTTCTTGTTTTTGTAGAACTCGATTTCATCCAGCAGCGGTTTGCGCTCGCGCTGCAAGTCAGCAAGGCGATCTTCGGAAACCTTCAGGCCCCGTTGCACATCATTGAGTGCGGCGTCACGCGCCTTGTTGTGAGCCGCTTCGTTCGGATATCGAGACATCAAGTTGCGATCTCGCCGAATCGCGTCCTGTTGAGCAGCACGTTCGGCCTCCAACTGACGCTTTTTGACCTCGGCTTCTGCCTGCTCATCGGCCGTCATCGACGGTGGAACGATGCGGCGAGTGGACCCATCGGCATTGAGCAAACGCTGCTCTCGCGTGCTGCATTCCATCAGCGGGCGATCCGAAGTCAGGCGGCGCCCACTACCATCCACGCAACTGTAGATCTCGGCTGAACTGATACTTGCCGCCCCCCAAAGGCTCAAGCCAATGGTCAGTTGAACAGCTCGAGAACGCAACAAATCACACTCCGTATCTTGTTCGGTAGGCAGTCACCCGGTCCAGATGGGCGCGCAGTGCCGGATCCTGGTTTGTTTTCAGATACTGCAACAAGTCTGCCAAGGTCGCAATCGACAAAACCGGCATGCTGTATTCGCGCTCAAACTCTTCAACCGATGAATGTGTCGACAAGTTGTCATCAGCGCCTTTTCGCTCCATGCGGTCCATGGCGATCAATACCGCCACCGGTTGAGCGCCTGCGGCCCGGATCATGTCGACGGATTCGCGCTTCGACGCGCCGTCGGTGATGACGTCATCGATGATCACCACACGGCCCTTCAACGGGGCTCCAACCATCAGGCCGCCTTCGCCATGATCCTTGGCTTCCTTGCGGTTATGGCAGTAAGGCACGTTACGGCCCAGACGCGCGAGCTCGACCGCCGTCGCGCTGGCCAGCGTGATGCCCTTGTAAGCCGGGCCGAACAGCATGTCGAACTCAAGCCCCGAAGCGCGCAAACGCCGCGCATAGAATTCTGCGAGTCGGCCCAACTTGGCGCCGTCATCGAACAGGCCGGAGTTAAAGAAGTAAGGCGACAAACGCCCGGCCTTTGTCTTGAACTCCCCAAACCGCAGCACACCGGCTTCGACTGAGAACTTCACGAAGTCTTGGGCCAAGGTGTCGGCTTGCGTGCTGGGGCTCATGGGGGTTTTCTCGTGTTTCGACTGGTGTCTTTGAACCTGAACGGCATTCGTTCTGCCGCCACCAAAGGGCTGCTGCCCTGGGCTGAAAGCCTCGGCGCGGATTGTATGGGTGTGCAAGAAATCAAAGCCCAGGCCGCCGACATCGCAGACCGGTTCGACACCGTCCACGACATGAAGGGACATTTCCACTTCGCCAAGAAGAAGGGCTACTCCGGCGTCGGCATCTACGCGCGAAGGGAACCCACTGATGTCGTGATCGGATTCGGCGAACCGGAGTTCGATGCCGAAGGCCGGTACGTCGAGGCGCGGTTCGACACGCCGGCGCGCAAGCTCAGCATCATCAGCTGCTACTTTCCGAGCGGCTCCAGCGGCGAAGAACGGCAACTGGCGAAATTTCGTTTCCTGGCACTGATGACGCCATATCTGAAGCAGCTCAAGGCGGAGCGTGAATTCATTCTGGTGGGCGACATCAACATCGCCCACAAGGAAATCGATCTGAAGAACTGGCGCGGCAATCAGAAAAACAGCGGCTTCCTTCCTGAAGAGCGCGCCTGGATGACGCACACGCTGGATGAACTCGGGTTGGTCGACGTGTTCCGTCAATTGAACCAGAAACCCAACCAATACACCTGGTGGAGCAACCGCGGCCAGGCCTACGCGAAAAACGTCGGTTGGCGACTCGACTATCACTTGGCGACACCCGCACTCGCCGCATTGGCGATCAAGGATCACATCTACCTTGAGCAACGCTTCAGCGATCACGCCCCGCTGATCATCGACTACGACTTCACGCTGTGACTGTGTCAGGGCGCATCGCTGCCCTGGCGACATTCCTCTTACCCGACAACCACTTCATCACCTTGCGGAACGCCCATGCCACTTGAAACCCTGGACATCGAAACGGCGCCCCAGCCCAAGGCCAGCATCATCGTGCTGCACGGCCTCGGCGCCGACGGCAATGACTTCGTGCCGATTGCCAACGAGTTGGACTTGGCGGCGGTCGGCCCCGTGCGCTTCGTCTTCCCCCACGGCCCGATGCGGCCCGTGACAGTCAACGGCGGCTACGTGATGCGCGCCTGGTACGACATCTTGTCGCCGGATCTCGTTCGGCGGGAAGACGAAGAAGGCCTGCGCCAATCGCTGCTGGAAGTCGAAGCCCTGATCGCCCATGAATGCGCGCGCGGCGTGCCGGCTTCAAAGATCGTGCTGGCCGGCTTTTCTCAGGGGTGCGCGATGACCTTGCTCACCGGGCTTCGCCATGCCGACCGTTTGGCCGGTTTGGCCGGCTTGTCGGGTTATCTGCCGCTGGCTGCAAAGACGGCTTCGGAGCGCAGTGAGCTCAACCGCGATGTGCCGATCTTTCTGGCGCACGGCCGACAAGACCCGGTGGTCGCTCTGGCACGCGGCCTGGAGACACGCACCGCTTTGCAGGATCTGGGTTACCCGGTCGAGTGGCACGAATACCCGATGCAGCATTCGGTGTGCGCCGAAGAAATCGCCGATCTGAACCGCTGGCTGTTGCGCGTTCTGGCCTGAGGCCGCACGGAAGGGCATTCGCCAACAGCCCGCGGTTTTGCAGTCGACAAAAAACAAGGCCCTCCGATCAGGGAGGGCCTTTGGGGCCTTTCGAGGGAAGGCATCGCCTTCCCGCTTCAAGGTTTACTGCCAGTCTTTGTGATGCAGCAAAGGATCGTTCGGCAGACCGAGCTGCGAGCTGACCTTCTCACCGATCGAGCCTGGGCTGGCCAGCGCCGCGCTGCCGCAGTTGCCGGTGGCCTTCTTCAGGATCGACCAGAGCATGGCGCCGTCACGCGGATTGCGTTTCGGGCTCGTGCTGCTCAACACCGCACCGACATAACGCTCCACTGAGTAAGGCGCGTTCACAGCGTTGCTGTACTGGTCTTGCAACATGACGGAGCCTTCGCACTTCGCATCGCCGTTGTTGATGACCAGATTGGCACCCGACCAGCCTTCCGGTGAAGTTTCGAGGCCGATCGACACGATGGTCTTCGAAGGGAACAGCGCGCGGTAGTCGTTGTATGCCGTCACGCCGTCGTAATGCTCGAAGCGAGCGTCGTAGGTCATGATGTTGACCATGTCGATCATGTTGCCAACCGCAGGGTACTTGTTGACCACAGCGCGTTCACGACCGGCATTGCCGCCCCAATACGACAGCTTGCCGGCGCAGTAAGGGTCAGACGAGGTGGCAGCGGTGCAATCAGCACCGGTCGACCAGCCCGCCAAGCTCAGAATCCGGCCGCCGCCGGCCTTGTCGACCGCCGCACGCAGGCCCTTGATCGAGTTGGCGTAACGATCAACGTCGCCATCCACTTCATAGTCGACATCCAGACCATCGAAGCCGAGATCGACCTGGATCTTGGCCAGTGCGTCGATGATGGCGCCGCTGCCACTTTGGCCCTCGGCCGCCAGCGCGCTCCAGTTGCCGTAGGTCGCTCCGCCGACAGCCAGGATCACCTTGATGTTGCGCTGATGAAGAATGTCGATCGCAGCCTTGATGTCTTTCGGCGTCCCGTTGAAGTTGATGCCGGTGCCCGAGAAGTTGTTGGTGCTCAGGCCTGCCCATGAGAAGTTGGGGTCAGCGAACGACGCCATCACATGGGTGTAGGTGCCTGGAATGCGGGCTAAATTGCTGGCGAGGTAAACCTCGTTGACGCTCTTGTTGGTGGAGTCAAACCAGTTGTCGCTCCAGCTCGGGTAATAGCCGGCATAGGTACGCTTGTTTTGTACGGCCTTGACCGATCCGGACACCGTCAAGGAATCCGAAGGCGATGGCGATGGCGATGGCGCGGGTGCCGGGGCTGGCGCCGGTGCGGGGGATGGCGAAGGAGCGGGTGCCGGTGTGGGCGCTGGAGCCGGAGCTGGGGACGGTGCGCTGCCGCTGCACTGACCGACGGCGGTCCACGGTTGACCGCTGTTGGTGGGGCCATTGTTGGCCGCTGGATTGGTGCCTTGCGTCCACCAGTTCGATTTGTAGTTCGTGCCGTTGTAGCTCACGGTCGAACCGGCAGCGTAGGTTGCGGTCGATGACCAAGCCAGATAGCAGCTGCCAGATTCACCAGTCGACGAAGGTTTCGGGCTCGGTGCGGGTGAAGGAGCCGGTGCAGGCGTTGGCGCAGGAGCCGGCGCAGGAGCGGCAGCGCCTCCCGTGGCTTTCCACAGCGTGGGTGCAGCAGGTGGATTCCAGTTCGTACCGGCCCAGGCGGTGTGGGTCACGAGTGCCACGTATTCGCGGCCGTTGTAGCTGGCCAAGGTACCGACGGTATAGGTCGCGCCTTCGCGCCAAGCGGGTGTGCTGGCCTGCGCCAGCAACTCGCTGTCGCCAGCCGCAGCGCGGGAGGTTTCAAACGCATTTGCCGCTTGGGCCGAACCCCACATGCTGCCGATTGCCACTGCAATCAAGCTCATTCCCAGTACGTTCACCTTCATCTAGCTCTCCAATGATTAAGAAGTTGTCATGTCAATCGAGCGATTTTGTTGTGGTAATTGCCATATGGCATGCGTGGTTTGCAACAAGATGCGCGGCCTCTCGGGGTTGGCAATAATAGAAACTCCACCGCGTTTGACGAGATTCCCAGCTCAATCAAGAGGTATTTTGCTGGTAGCACTTTGGTATTCAATATAACGACCACCTGCGCACCGGTTTCAAATACTTTCAATACCCCGAAGAAGGCCTGATTTTCATTGACCCATGAAAAACGCCACCGCCGACGGGTCAAAGTCCACACCTGTTGATCTGCACTGGTATTTTTTCAATGGGCCGCGAGCGGCCTTCGAATTCGGCTTACGCCTTTCATGGATTCGGCGATGGTTTTTCGCCAAAACCACTGATCGAAACGGCGGAATGCTCACCGCTGCATTTCCAATAACCTGATGATTCGGTCATCAAAATAATGGTGGTTACTTGCGAGTAAGTTACTGCAATCAAGATTACCCCCCGATATAGGTGTGTAAATAAGTCACAGCTGACACGGTCAGATTCACCGTTTGCGTTGTGTCGGCAGACTTAGTCTTTCGTTCACGCCAGGCGTTGCTTGGCAAGCGGACAAACCATCAGGGGAACCTGCCATGCTGGACATTCAAGCGGCATTCGCCACGCAAGCTCAAGACCCTTTGAAGACGCTCGACCGGCGGCTGTATGCCGGCCCCGAGCGCCGCGCATCGCTCGCACGCATGACGCGTTGGTTGACATTGATGCTCGACGAAATGGACCACGGCATGTTGCTGGTGGCACCGAATGGCCAATTGCGCCATGCCAATCAACTGGCCCAGCAAGAGCTGGCACGCGGCGCGAGCCTGCACTTGCACAACAAGATGGTGCAGGCCCATCGCCCGGATCAGCAGGTCGGCCTCGCACAAGCCCTGGCCGAGGCCGGCCGAGGCCGCCGCAGGCTGGTGACGCTCGGTGAAGAGGGGCAGGCCCTCTCGGTCGCGGTGGTACCGCTTGCCAGTGAGGACGAAGAGCAGGAATCGCTTGCGCTTCTGGTTCTTGGCAAGCACCGCCACTGCTCGACGCTGACGGTCGATTTCTTCGCGCGCACGCAGGGTTTGACCGGCGCGGAAGCGAATGTGCTGCAAGCCCTGTGCAGCGGTTTGCGCCCGAAGGAGATCGCGCGTGAATTCGGCGTGGCCATCTCGACCGTGCGCTCGCAGATCAGCAGCATCCGCACCAAAACACAAACCGCCAGCATCCGTGACCTGATCAATCGCGTCGCCGTTTTGCCGCCCATTACTTCCGCGATGAAGACCGCGTTGACCCATTGAGTCGTAAAGCGTGAGTGACGACTCGCTGCAAGCGAGCCGTCATGGCGACTGCATGCTAGAGTTTTTGAGGTCCGGTGTGATTTGCACCGGGCCTCTTCTCTTTCCTGCACTCACCCATGGACATCGTCATCGCGTCAGCCACATTGCCGGAAGGCTTGCGCGCGCTGGTCGTTCGAGGTGAATCACGCCGCTACCGCAAGGGCACGCTGCTGATTCAGGAAGGCGACGTCGGCGACACCCTTTTCGTTGTCTTGTCAGGCCGCGTGAAAGCGTTTTCTACCGACGACCGCGATCGCGAGATCGTTTATGGCGTCTACGGCCCCGGCGAATACCTCGGCGAGATGAGCCTGGATGGCGGGCCGCGTTCGGCCTCCGTGATCACGCTGGAGGCCACCGTGTGCGCCGTCATCACCCGGCGCAGCCTGCGCGAGCACATCGCATCGAACCCGGAATTCGCCTTCGAGCTGCTGGAGCGGGTGATCAAGCGGGCACGGCTGGCCACGCAAAGCGCACGCAGCATGGCGCTGCTCGATGTCTATGGCCGCGTGGTTCGCCTGCTCGACGAACTGGCCGTTGCGCAACCCGACGGCACCCGGGTCATCGAACAGCGAATCACCCATGCCGACATCGCCAGCCGCGTCGGCTGTTCACGCGAGATGGTCAGCCGGCTGATGAAAGACCTGGTCAAAGGCGAACACGTCGAAGTGCGCGGCGCGCAGCTGATGCTGAGGCACCCGCTGCCGGCGCGCTGGTAACAAACGCGGGCCGGGCGGATTCAGCCTTTGCTGGACGACGGCTTCGGCGGCTCGAAACGCTGGCTCGGCTTGGCTGCGCGCTCGAACAGCGGCAGCACCCGCGGCAGATTGGCTTCGATGTCGCGGATGCGGGTCGGGCCCGACGGGTGCGTCGACAAGAACTGCGGTGGCGCACCCTTGCTGGCCTCAGCCATCTTGTTCCACAGCGTGACACCGGCGCGAGGGCTGTAGCCCGAGCGCGCCGCGAGTTCCATGCCGACCAGATCGGCCTCCGATTCATCTTCGCGGCCGAACTTCAAGGTCAGCAGTTGGCCGCCCATGTCGGCCACCGTGCGGCCGGCATTGCCCAAACCGAACAAGGCAGCACCGATCTCGATCGCGCCGCGGGTGGCCATCGTCTTGCCCATGCGCTCACGCGCGTGTTCCCGAAGCGCATGCGCCACCTCGTGGCCCATCACCATCGCGACCTCGTCATCGCTCAGCTGCAGCTGCTCCAGGATGCCGGAGTAGAAGGCGATCTTGCCGCCCGGCATGCAAAACGCGTTGATCTGCTTCGAGCCGATCAGGTTGATCTCCCACTTCCAGTCGCGGGCCCGCGCATTCCACTCATAGCTGTACGGGATGATGCGCTGGGCGATGGCGCGCAGCCGCAGCACCTGCGGATGGTTGTCGGGTGCCAGCGCGCGCTGCTGGTTGGCCTGCTGCTTCATCTCGCTGTACTGGCCCACGGCCGCCGTCTCTACCTGCTCGGCCGAAACGAAGCGGGTGAACTGCGACTCGCGGCCGACGTCGACGCCGTCACGCGCGATCGCGGGCAGCGCGAGCAAAGCCCCGCCGCCGAGCAAGGCGCGCCCGAACAGCCGCCGCGAGTGCGAGTGGGAGTGCCGGTGGCAATGGCAACCGAACGCGTGCAACGCCGGGTCGGCCGTGAATGAAGCAGAGGGATCGAATTCGGTGGTCATGGCGAATGAAGGTCTGACGAAATCAAGGTCGGTACAAAGCAGAGGATGCCACTGCAGGCGCAAGCTCAATCATCGAATGTGGCGGCGTTCGGGTCGACTTCCAAGGCCCGCACCGGGCCCCGCAGCCACCACAGCATCAGCAGCGCCGGCAACGCCAGCACCGTCGAGACGATGAAGAAGCTCGGCCAGCCGATGGTCTCGGCCATCACACCCGCCAGCGGCCCAACCCACACCCGGCCGACCGAAGCAAAGGCCGACAGCAGCGCGTATTGCGTAGCGGTGAAGCGCTGGTTGCACAAGCTCATCAAGAAGGCGACGAAGGCGGCGGTGCCCATGCCGCCCGACAGGTTCTCGAAGGCGATCACCATCAGCAAGCCGCCATCGACCGGGGTGTCTTGCAGCAGCTTGACGAAGCCCCAATCGAAGGCCGGAATCGTCAACCCCGGCATCAGGCCCTTGCCTTCAAACGCCAGCCACCAATAACCGAGGTTGCTGACCGCCTGCAAGATGCCGAACAGCATCAACGCGCGCCACAGGCCGAGGCGGAGCATCAGCGCCCCGCCGAGCAAGGCGCCACCGATCGTCAGCCACAGGCCGATGACCTTGTTGACCAGGCCGACCTCGGCCGCGCTGAACAACATGCTCTTCAGCAGGAACGGCGTCATCAGCGAGTAGGCGAAGGCATCGCCCAACTTGTAGAGCACGATGAACGCGAGAAAGGCACCGGCACCGGCCTGGCTGAAATAGCTGCGCAAGCCACCGATCAGGGTCTCGAAGCGCGCCGCCCGCGCCGCCCAGACCGCCAGCGGCAAGGTCACGGCCACGCCCAGCAGCAGCGCCAGCAGATCGCTCCACTTGCCCTGCAGATCGGCCGGCAACGCGCTGTGGGCCCACAGCGGCTGCAGCAGCCAGCGGGCAATCGGCGGCCCCAGTCGCTCGCTCATCATCACGCCCACCACCACCGCCAGCACCACGGCAACAAAGCCCAGCACGTCATGGCGCGCCGCACTCGGCAGGCGCGGCAGCTCCGGCAGGCGCGGCAGCACCAGCGCCGAGAAAACAGCGGCCACGACGAGAAGCCCGGCCATCAAGTGATAGACCTCGGGCCAGGTCCAGCCGCCGCCTTGCGTCGGGTCAACCCAGATCATCGCGATGCCACCCGACAGGATCATCGCCAT
>CAHJWV010000035.1 GCA_903643055.1 Burkholderiales bacterium
AGGCTGGATTCGAACCAGCGTAGGCGTAAGCCAACAGATTTACAGTCTGCCCCCTTTAGCCACTCGGGCACCCCTCCAAAGCGAACCTCAGAGTCTAGCAGAACAAGGAACAGCTTCACAAGAGGCCTCATCAACTAATCGGAAAAGACCCTCAAGAGACTTGCAGGAGATGGCCCTTCTTTCGATTGATTCCGCCTCATCGGCACCGCCTTAACAAGGCGCTACTCCGATCGACGATCGCAAAGAAAAAGGCCTCGCTGCGTGAGCTGCGAGGCCTCGCCCTTCCAACTGACTTCGCTTAGTGCCGAGTGGCCGATGCTGGCGCCATGCGATGCACCGACATCGTCGCGGTACGCAACATTTGCAGGCTCGAAGGCTCACTCAAAAATCGCATCCGCTCGGCAGGAGCCAGCGTATCAAACGAGCGGGTCTTGTTGAGCTGCCACAGGCGTTGGCGGCGAGTGTTGGCGCGCAATCCGTGACCGGTGCTGCGCGGGCCCATGGCCTTGCGGACGATCTCGAACAGCTTCGGATTGGTGACCGCATCGGCCCAGTTCGGCTGACGACCACCTTGGCTGGCGTGCGCCCAAGCGTCGCGCAGCACCTTCGGCGCCACCGACTCTTCCGGCGTCATCAGCAGGCGAGCACGGCGCAGACGGGCACCGATGGTCGCACGGCTTGTGAACACAGTGATGGGTACGGCCAGCAGCAGCGGAAGGGCCATCGGCGAAATCCAGATCAGCGCAGAGGGATGCACCACCATCAGCAGGGCAGCCAAAGCCAGCACAGCCAAACCCAGTGGCAAATACTTGGCCGAGGCTTCGCGCCAGCTGACGTCGGTCGCTTCGCGCGGAGGCGACTTCCATTCCAGCTTCCAGCCTGTCAACGCACCGAACACAAACACCGTGTGTGCCGCCATGCGCAGCGGGGCTTGGAGTACAGACATCGCACCCTCAACCACCGTGCTGGCAATCAGCGCCACGGCACCGCCGTATTGAGCTTGCTCACGACGAAGAATCACCGCCAGCACGCCCAAGACACGAGGCAAGGTCAGCATGCCGATCGTGCCGGCCCACAGGCCCAAAACGCTGAAGCCGAAGCCACCTTCCGGCGTGAAGATTTCGTTGCCGCCCAGCAGCCACAAGGACGCACCCAGCACTACATAGAGCAGCCACAACGGCGCCGAAAGATAGGCCATTGCGCCCGTCAACAACATCGCGCGGTGAACGCCGTGCAGGCCAGGCTCGTTGATCAAGCGAGCGTTTTGCAGATTGCCCTGGCACCAGCGGCGATCGCGCTGCAACTCGGCCAACAAGTGCGGCGGCTGCTGCTCATAGCTTCCCGGCAGATCATGGACCAGCCACACGTGATAGCCGGCGCGCCTCATCAGCGCAGCTTCGACGAAGTCATGCGACAAAATCTCGCCGCTCAGCGAGCCTTTGCCCTTCAGCGGCGCCAGAGCGCAATGCTTCATGAAAGGCTCGACACGAATGATCGCGTTATGTCCCCAGTAGTGAGCCTCGCCGAGCTGCCAATACTGCATGCCGGCAGTGAACAAACGACCCGTCACACGACCGGCGAATTGCTGGGCGCGAGCGTGAAGCGTGTCATGGCCGCAGGCTTGAGGTGCCGCTTGCATGATGCCGGCGGTCGGGTGAGCTTCCATCAGGCGAACCAGGCCCAACAGGCAATCGCCGCTCATCACGCTGTCAGCGTCCAGCACCACCATGTAGCGGTAGTTGCGGCCCCAGCGTCGGCAGAAATCAGCCACGTTGCCGGCCTTCTTTTTGGTCCGGCGCTGACGCCAGCGGTAGAAGATGTTGCCGTGCTCTCCCATCACGCTGCGCAGCTCGGCCCAAGCCGCCAATTCGGCCGTGCGAACGGCGGGGTCGTTGCTGTCAGACAGGATGTAGACGTCGAACAGGCGCAATGCACCGGACGCCGCCAGCGAATCACAGGTGGCGCGCAGGCCGGCAAACACCGTATTCACGTCTTCATTGCAGATCGGCATGATCAACGCGGTCTTTGCGTCGGCGCTGATCGGCTGCAGGCCCGTGCCCTGGCGCGACATCGCATGCGGATCGCCGCGCAACATCACCCAGAAGCCCATCGCCGCCGTCACGCAACCTGCGCTGACCCACGCAAACAACAGCGCGAACAAGCCGATGTGGAGCCATTGCCAGCCCGGATGAGCCAGCGTCGGCTGCGCACGCGCCAGCACGACGGTGGCCAGCACGGTCGACGCGACGATGCAGAACATCAGCGCGCGCCGGCGGTTGCGTGCAGCACGCTCCCAAGGTGCGAGTTCGATGCCGGCTTTCGCCGAATCGGCTGACCCTTCGATCGATTTCGGACCCCAGGGCACGGGCACCATGGACCCGCGAACAATGGGGGGGGCGCTGGAACCGACGCTGGCGCGCGTGTTCCAGTTCTGCGCATTCAGCGCGGAGGAAGGATGTTGCTCCATGTTTCCGTCAGTACGTTGGTGTCGCTTTGAAGAAAGCCGCGCAGCTCAGTTGATTGCGCGGGGCGGAGTTGCCTGATTCGAACAGTCATGCGCCATGCGCCGGTGGCCGGATTGCGATAAGCATTGCTTTCAACGATTTCGCCGTTGGCATCGGTGCTGAGCACCGCCTTGACCGCTGCGTTTGGCGGCAGTGCGGCAAGCGACGGGCCGTTGAAATCGACGATGAACTGCTGCTCGTTAGCGCCCAGTTCGGCGAAACCACGGCCGGCGCGCGTCTGGGTAACCCAGGCACCCGGCGGGCGCTGTTGGGTATCGCCTTGCAAGTGCAGCTTGTAAGAGAGGTCCAACGGCTGACCAGGTGCTGGCAACTTTTCGGGCACCCAGTAGGCAACGATGTTGTCGTTGGTCTCGTCCGGCGTATGGAGTTGCATCAGCTCGACACGGCCTGCACCCCATTCACCAACGGGCTCGATCCAGGCGCTCGGGCGAAGCTCATAACGCGCTTCGGTGTCTTCGTAGTTCGCGAAATTGCGGTCGCGCTGCATCAACCCGAACCCGCGTGGATTGCGGGTGCTGAACGAAGTCGTCAGCACCTGGGCCGGGTTGATCAACGGGCGCCAGATCCATTCGCCTTCGCCGGTCGCGACCATCAGACCATCGGAGTCATGAACCTCGGGACGGAAGTCAACGCGGTGCGGCTGGTTCTCGCCGAAAGTGAACATGCTGGTCAGCGGCGCCAATGCGAGCGTGGCCACACCGGAGCGCAAGAACACGCGTGAGCGCACGTCGATCACACTTTCGCTACCGGGCTGGATCGTGAATTGATAAGCCCCGCTGGCGCGCGGCGAATCGAGCAGCGCATAGATCGTCAGCGAGGTCGCGTTCGCGTCAGGACGTGCAATCCAGAACTCGGTGAAACGCGGAAACTCTTCGCCCTTCCCACCGACGGTGTCGATCGCCAAACCGCGCGCCGACAGGCCATAGTGCTGACCCGAGCCGAGCGCACGGAAATAGCTTGCGCCCAGGAAGACGATCAACTCGTCTTTGTATTTCGGGTTATTGACGGCGTAGTGCGCGCGGAAGCCCGCAAAGCCAACATCGCCCCACGTCTGCGGCGAGAGCTTGTTCTTACCGTAGTCAAAGTCCGCACGATCGAATTTGATCGGCTGCGCGCCTTTGTCAGTGACTTCATTGATGCGGACGGCTTGCGTCTGGAACTTGCCCAGGTGGAAGAACATCAGCTCAAACGGGAGCTTGTCCTTGCGCCACAGCGCGTGGTCCGGGTTGAAGCGGATGTCGCGGTACTGGTCGTAGCTCAGCGCCTTCAGTTCGGCGGGCAGCTTGTCCGGCGTGGCCACATAAGCACTCTTGGCTTGTTGCGCAGCTTTTGTAGCGACATCATCGAAGCTGAATGCATGAGCCGGCACCTGGCCGACCAAAGCCAACAAGCCGGCGGCCAGTGCCACGGCAGCGTGGCGGCGAATCGCGGGCCGCGCTGTAGGCAATCGATCGACAGTGATGGAGAGGGTTTGCATGTAGCTCCACTAATGCAATCCCCGTACCAAATTAAAACTCCTTTTAAATCAATGACTTACAGCAAGAAGCCTTCAAATTGGCCTCGGATGTGTCGCCAACCAGCGACGAGCCCTGAGGCTGGCGAGCTAAGCCATTGATTTCAAATAAGAAATTGCTGTCGCTATTCAGCGACTGAGCCATCTGCGCGAAAAAGCCCCGGCGTCAGCCCATGTTTTTGAAGCAGCCTGTAGAACTCCGTCCGGTTGCGATCAGCCAACCTCGCGGCGTCGGCCACATTGCCATCAGTCAGCTTCAGCAGCCCCACGAGGTACTCGTGTTCGAAGCGTTGGCGGGCCTGCGCGTAGTTCAAGACTTCCATGCTCGGCACACGCAGCGCGCGCTGGACCAACGACAGCGGAATCAGCGGCGTTGTCGCCAGCGCACTGACCTGCTCGACGACGTTGTGCAACTGTCGAACATTGCCGGGCCACGAAGCCGTGGTCAGCGCCTTCAGCGCCTCGGTCGCAAAGCCATTGAGCTTCTTGTTGTATTTGACGGCCAACCGCGACAGGAAATGCTGCGCCAGCAGCGGAATGTCTTCCCGCCGCTCGGCCAAGGTTGGCACCGACAGCGACACCACGTTCAACCGGTAGTACAGGTCTTCGCGGAACTGGCCTTCGGCCATCGCCGCGTCGAGGTCGCGATGAGTGGCCGAAAGAATGCGCACATCGATCGGGATCGAATCCGTCGCACCCACCGGCCTCACCAGCCGCTCCTGCAACACCCGCAGCAGCTTCACTTGTAGTGGCAATGGCATGTCGCCGATCTCGTCGAGAAACAGTGAGCCGCCGTCGGCTGCCTGAAACAGGCCGCGGTGATTGGCCACCGCGCCGGTGAACGCGCCCTTGACGTGGCCGAACAACTCGGACTCCAGCAAAGATTCCGGGATCGCACCGCAGTTCACCGCGATGAAAGGCTTGGCTGCACGCGGGCTGGCCATGTGGATGGCCTTGGCAAGCAACTCTTTGCCACTACCGCTCTCGCCGCGGATCAACACGCTGGCTTGCGACGCGGCCACCAGCTTGGCTTCGGCCAGCAGCTCGGCCATCACATTCGAGCGGCTGACGATGGGCTCGCGCCACCCGGCATCTACTTCTTCGGGCTCGGATCGTTCAGGCGCAGTCAGGGCCAGCGCCTGCGCAATGGTGTCCAGCAAGGCCTTGCCATCGAATGGCTTGGTCAGATAGGTATAGACACCGCGAGAAGTCGCTTCGACGGCATCGGGAATCGTGCCGTGCGCCGTCAGCAAGATGACGGGCAGCGACGGGTGCCGCTCGCGAATCGCATCAAACAGCTGCAAGCCATCTTTGCCGGGCAATTGCACATCGCTCAACACGAGCTGCGGGCGCTGCACTGCGATCTGCGCGAGCGCGGCTTCGGCGCTTTCGACCGCCGTCACCTTGTACCCGGCCGCTGTCAGCCGCATCGACAGCAGCTTCAGCAGATCGGCATCGTCATCGACGACCAGCAACTGCGCGCTCATGGATGCCCCGGCTTCGCTGCCGAAGCGGCTGGCGTGGCCGGCGCCGGGCGGGCGTTCAGGCTGCGCTCGATGGCTTTCAGGGCCTCCAGCTTTTCATTCAACTGATCGAGCTTGCGCTGGCTGTCACGCTGGCTGTCGCGAAGCTGCT
>CAHJWV010000036.1 GCA_903643055.1 Burkholderiales bacterium
CGGCTTCAGCCACCGGAGCCGTTGCCGAAGTAGCAGGCGCTGCTTCTTCTTTCTTGCTGCAAGCAGCCAGGGCCAGAGCGGCGACGAGAGAAGCCAACAGAAGCGACTTTTTCATATTTATCCTCAGTGAGAAGGTTCAGACAATTACCGGTAATTGTGGGTACCTTCCAATCTGTCAGGCCCCAGCATTCAGACACAGCGCAAGCGTTTCCTGTGCGAGCCCTCAATTATAACCAAGCTAGGTAACATCCCTATAAGCCAAGTGTCGTGGCTGGAAAAGCCTCTTCAGAACGTTGCAAAAGTGCATCGAATGTGTCGCGAGCCCGGATCGCATCGGCCTCGCTTTCCGAGATGCTGGCCCGATACCTGACCGGATCCAGCAACTTCACCGTGATACATCCTGGCGCCAAAAACAGCCCAGGCAATTCGCCCGGCACCGTCTCGGCCAGCGAGCGGCACTGGATCACATGCGCCCATTGCCGCCGCCATTCGGTGAAGCGCGGATGACGGCGCGGCATGTCGTCGAAGTTTTGCGCCAGCATCACCAGCTTGCGATGGGCATAGGCCCAGCGCGTCAACTGCTCGATCACGCCCCGCTCGCTGATCGGCCAATCGGCGAAGTCGGTGTCGGAGATGAACACCTCGCGGCAACCGGCGTCCGCGATCTTCACGAAGGCGTCGCGCAGCACCTCGTGGAACTCGCCGCGCGATTCGATGATGCGATGTGATGGCGCTTCTTCAGTCATGGAGACCTCATGTCGATGATTGCAACCAGCCGGCCTCGGCCCACTGCCCCAGCAATTCTCTGGCGCTGTCGCTGAGTTTGGCAACCCATGCGGCCGGCAACGCACACTGATCGGCAAGCCGGCGCATCACCCGCGCGTCGGCACCGCCGGCACGGAACGATTCGCCATTGATGAAGATGTGCTGGTCGTCGTAGATCATTCGCGTTCGCCGATCGAGCCGCACGCCATCGCCTGGCACGAGTTCGGCGGCCGCATCGAACCACACCTGCGGCTTCGGCTCGCTGAGCACCTCGCCCAGCGCACAGGCCAGCGAGCGTGGCTCGTTGAGCCAGCGGCCGATTTCCTGGCGCACGAAATCATGGAGGGCCGATGGAACCCGGCCCGGCTCATCGGTCGCCGGCTGCGATGGGTCGCGGTACAGCGCATCGAGCTCAGGCGCATCGCTTGCGTCGATCATGCGTTGCAAGACCTCGGTACGCAGCTCGGCCTTGCCGGGCGAGCGAAAACCGATCGAGGCCGTCATGCATTCGCCTTCGGCCACGCCGTCATGGCCCCAGCCGGGCGGCACATAAAGCATGTCGCCAGGCTCCAGCAGCCATTCATCGCTCGGCTCGAAATGGCTCAGGATCTTCAGCGGCACATCGGGCTGCAGACGCGCCTCGCGCACCGGCCCGACACGCCAACGCCGCCGGCCTTCGAGCTGCAGCAAAAACACATCGTAGGAATCGACATGCGGCCCGACGCCGCCGCCATCGCTGGCCCACGACACCATCAGGTCATCGAGCCGTGCATCGGGCACGAAGCGGAATTGCGACAACAGCGCATGGGCCGCATCGAGATGCAGATCAAGCCCTTGCACCAGCAAGGTCCAGCCGGGTTGATCGACACGCGGCAGCGCGCGGCGCGGCAAGGGGCCATGCCGCAAGCGCCAATCGCTACCGGCATGGCCAGCCCCTTTGCCATCGCCTCGAACGATCAAACGCGACTCCACGTCGTCGTCCGCAGCCAAGGCGAACAGTTGCGAACGGTTGACCACGGCCGGTGGAGAAGCGAAGGCCTGGCGAATCAGCAAGGGCCGTTTTTGCCAATGGCGGCGCATGAAGGTCTGGGGCGATAAGCCGCCCAGCAAAGAAGTCGGTAAGGAGATGTCCATGCATGATTGTGCGATCATTGTTTGATGCTTATCTCTTCACCCTGCGTCGTCAGCCTGACTTGGCTGCTGGAAGACGCCCAAGGCCAATTGATCGACGAACTCACTGAACCGGTGGAGTTCTATGTCGGCGGCGATGACCTGCTTACCAAGGTCGAGGAAGCGATTGCGGGTCAGCAAGCTGGCTTCGAAATCAAGCTCCACCTCGAACCCGAACATGCCTTTGGCGAATACGACCCCGACCTGGTCTTCTTCGAAGAACGCAGCCTGTTCGATGACAAGCTCGAGGCCGGCCTGCAGTTCGAAGGCCCGCCGCCCGGCGCGAAGACCCCCGGCCTGGCGGCCGACGCCATCTACACGGTGACCGAGGTTTATCTGAACCACGTCGTGCTCGATGGCAACCACCCGCTGGCCGGCATCGCGCTGCGCTTAGCGTTGAAGGTGCACAGCGTGCGCGAAGCCAGCGAAGAAGAAGCCGAGACTGGCAGCGTCAGCGATGGCGTGGTCTCGGTGCTGGCCACCGCGCCTGGCAGCTCTCAATTGCACTGAGCAGCCACGACACTGCGCACCCGCGCATCATCACCAACCCCGTTACCGATTACTCCACCGCCAGCTTCACGCTGGCGGACTTGTCTTGCGCGGCACCTCGGCCGCGTCGCACAGTCAATCCGCTGTCGTGTTAGCTCTGATGAGGCACGGCCACGTCTTCTACAGCGCTCTCGGCAGTCGTCACCGGCCCCTTGCCGCTGTAGCGGTCGAGGTACAGATAGATCACCGGCGTGATGTACAGCGTGATCGCCTGCGAGAACACCAGCCCGCCGACCACCGCCAGACCGAGTGGCTGGCGCAGCTCGGCGCCGGCACCGATGCCCAGCGCGATCGGCAGCGCACCCATCAGCGCGGCCAGCGTCGTCATCATGATCGGGCGAAAGCGCAGCTCGCAGGCTTCGCGAATGGCTTGCGCTGGCGCGAGCTGACGGGTGCGCTGCGCATCGAGCGCGAAGTCGATCATCATGATCGCGTTCTTCTTGACGATGCCGATCAGC
>CAHJWV010000037.1 GCA_903643055.1 Burkholderiales bacterium
GCTTGGCGGTCGCCAGATCGCTCTCGGCCATCTCGTTCGCACCGGCGTCGGAGAACGACTGGGCCATCGCGCCCGCCGACGAGCCCAGGTGGTTGATGTCACCCCGCGTGCTGGCCTTGGTGCTGGCGGGCATCATGCCGGTGCCGACCCAGATCATGCTGTGCTGTTGCGACAGCGTGAACAGGTAGTGCAGCGTCGACAGCTTGTCGCCATTCAACGAAGCCGAGTTGGTGAAGCCGGCGGCGATTTTGTTCTTCCAGCCTTGGCCGAACCAGACCTTCGACGAAGCGTCGGCCACTTTCTTGAACTGCCACGACACCGAACCCATGTAGGTCGGCGAGCCGAAGATGATGGCATCGGCCGCAGCCAGCGTGGCCCACGCAGCTTCGCTCACGTTGCCTTCGGCATCGATGGCGATCAGCTCGCCGCCGGCACCTTCGGCCACAGACTCGGCCATGCGTTTCGTGTGGCCGTAGCCGCTGTGATAAAGAATAGCGATCTTGCTCATGATTTATTGCTTTCGAATAAGCCTGTTAATGGATGGAACGCGAACTGTCGGAAAGTACCTCTGAAACGGATCGTTCCAAGCGGCTTGGACAGCGTGTCAAACAGGCAATGACACCCTCCGGCCGACCCGGCGCCTGAGCGCGGGCCGACCGGCGAGCCGCGACCTTACTGCAAATCGAACAACAGCACTTCGGCGTCCTCGCCTGCACCGATGTGGAGTTGGGGCTCTTGCTCCAGCATCAGTGCATCGCCCGCAGACAGCGCCTGCCCGTTGATGTGAATCTGGCCGCGCACCACATGCACATAAGCCTTGCGGTGGGGGTTGAGCGGCACTTCGATGTGCTCGGCACCATCGAACAAGCCGGCATACAGCGCAGCATCCGCATGGATCGTGACCGAACCATCTCGGCCATCGTTGCTGGCCACGAGCTTCAGCGTGCCGCGCTTTTGTGTGTCATCAAAATGTTTCTGTTCATAGCTCGGCGCGATTCCCTGCGCGTTCGGCTGAATCCAGATTTGCAGGAAATGCGTCGTGTCGTCGGGCGCATGATTGAACTCGCTGTGCTGGATGCCGCGCCCCGCGCTCATGCGCTGCACGTCACCGGGCACGATCTTCGCGCCATTGCCAATGCTGTCTTTGTGGCCGAGTGCACCTGACAGCACGTACGAGACGATCTCCATGTCGCGATGTCCATGTGTGCCAAAGCCGGTGCCGGGCGCGATGCGGTCTTCATTGATGACGCGCAGGTTGCCAAACCCCATGTGCTTCGGGTTGTAGTAATCGGCAAATGAAAAGCTGTGGAATGACTTCAACCAGCCGTGATCGGCACGGCCGCGTTCAGCGGACTTGAGCAGAGTGAGCATGTGTCGTTTCCTTTCGAAGTGAATGTAGGCCGTGGCACCTGCGTCATCGAAAGCCGGGCTTGAAGCCTGCGTTCAAATAAGATGAACCCATCTGTCACTTGCGAACAAAGCTCGCGAACACATGAACAGCCCTCGCAATGTCTTGACCCCGGAAGCCCTGGCGATGATGGATGTCATTGCGCGCACCGGCAGCTTTGCGGCCGCCGCGCGCGAATTGGGCAAGGTGCCTTCGGCGCTGACTTACAACGTGCGGCAGCTCGAAGATGCGCTCGATGTACTGCTCTTCGATCGCCGCTCACGGCAGGCCAAGCTCACCGCGGCCGGCGAGGAGCTGTTGCATGAAGGGCGGCGCCTGCTCGAAGAGATGGATGCAGTGGCCAACCGCGTCAAGCGCGTGGCCACGGGCTGGGAGACGCAGCTGACGATCGCGCTCGACGGCATCGTCTCGCGCCTGACGATGTTCGAAATCTGCGAAGCTTTTTACGCCATCACGCCGGAAGGCCCGGGCGCCACGCTGGGCGGCGGCCCCGGTACGCGGCTGCGGCTGCGCACCGAAGTACTGGCCGGTACCTGGGAAGCCTTGATCAGCGGCCAGGCCGATCTGGCGATCGGCGTCGGGCTGGACCGCGCGCTGCCCCCTGGCGTTCAGATGGAAATGATGGGCAGCGTGGGCTTCGTGTTTGCCGTGGCACCGCATCACCCGCTGGCCGGCTTTGATGGTGTGATCAGCGATGCCGAGCTCGTTCGCCATCGCGCGGTGGCCGTGGCCGACTCGGCGCAGCGCATGGCGCCGGTCACCGTCAACCTGCTGCCCGGCCAAGACGTACTGACCGTCGCGACGATGGAAGACAAGATCGATGCGCAGCTGCGATGCCTCGGTTGCGGCTTCATTCCGGAGACGATGGTGCGCGAGCACGTGGCCGCAGGCCGCCTGGTCATCAAGCCGGTGCAACGCAATCTGCCCGGTGTGCGCATCGGCTACATCTGGCGCGCGTCACCGGCCAACAGCTCATCGCGCAAGCCGCAGATGGGCATGGCGCTGCGCTGGTGGCTGGCGCAGCTCGAGAATTCGACCACCCGCCGCGCGCTGCTGAACCGCTACAACGGCGCGCCCCTGACCGAATGACGCCGGCGGTGCCGCCCGCAGCGCACAGCGGTGGCGAGCGCGTTTTCGACGCATCGCCGTCTGATTCGTCTGAGACGGATGCGATGGATGCACCGGCACAGGCAGAAGCCCGCGTCGACGCAGCGCACGAACGCGCATCACCTGGCCGCAGCGCTTATCGAGGCCGCTTTGCACCCTCGCCCACCGGCCCGCTGCATGCCGGCTCATTGGTCGCCGCACTGGCGAGCTGGCTCGATGCAAGAGCGCATGATGGCGCCTGGCTGGTGCGCATCGAAGACATCGATACGCCGCGTTGTGTACCCGGCGCGGCCCACACCATCCTCGATCAACTCGCCCGCTGCGGCCTGCATTCCGACGAGCCGCCGTTGTGGCAGTCACAGCGGGCGCCGATCTACCAGGCGGCCCTCGACCGCCTGCTGAGCAAGCGCGAAGCCTACCGCTGCGGTTGCACCCGCACCGACATCGATCGCGCATGGGCGCACACCGGCCACGCGAGGCCACGCCATGCCGAGCGCATCTACCCCGGCACCTGCCGCGATGGCCTGCACGGCAAACCCGCGCGTGCCACCCGCGTGCGCAGCGTGGCGGCCGATGGCAGCGACATCACCCTCACCTGGCACGACCGCCGCCTGGGCGCGCAGCAGCAGAACTTATCGCACGAGGTCGGTGATTTCATCGTGCAGCGTGCCGACGGCCTGTGGGCTTACCAGTTGGCCGTGGTGGTGGACGATGCCGATCAGCACATCACCGATATCGTGCGAGGCGACGACTTAGCCGACAACACCGCGCGGCAGATCCATCTGCAACGGCTGCTTGCGCTGCCCACCCCGCGCTACCTGCACACGCCGCTGGTGCTCGGCGCGAATGGCGAAAAATTGTCGAAGCAGAACGGTGCGCCAGCACTCGACCTCACCGAGCCAGCGCAAGCGCTGCGCCATGCCGCTCGCGCGTTAGGCATCACCACGCAAGCACAAGACCTCAATGCGGTATTGAGCGAAGCCCTGGCTGCCTGGCGTGCCCACTTGCCGCGCGGATCATCGACATGAGCGTGCCCGACGCCGGCCCGCACGCCGAGGCCCTACCATGGCGGACTTCACTTCAGAAACAGAAAGGACTTCCATGGAAACCACCGCATCCGGCCTGCAATACGAAGATTCGACCGTCGGCAGCGGCGCCGAGGCCAAGGTCGGCCAGCACGTCACCGTGCACTACACCGGCTGGCTCTACAACGATGGCGTCAAGGGCGCCAAGTTCGACAGCAGCAAGGACCGCAAGGCGCCATTCGATTTCGGCCTGGGCGCTGGCATGGTGATCAAGGGCTGGGACGAAGGCGTGCAAGGCATGAAAGTCGGCGGTTCGCGCCTGCTGGTGATCCCGCCAGCGCTGGGCTATGGCGCACGCGGCGCGGGCGGCGTGATTCCACCGAACGCCACGCTGCTCTTCGAAGTCGAACTGCTGGGCGTTTGA
>CAHJWV010000038.1 GCA_903643055.1 Burkholderiales bacterium
CAAGCTGCACGGACCGGTCTGGACACCTCATCGGCGTTCAAACTCTACCGCGCTGGTCTGGACTGAACATACAAGCAGGTGAATTGATTTCGGCCTGTTCCGTGCAGAGTAGAGGGCGCCATCGGGCGAAGGTGTATGCATTCGCAACACGCTCAATCCGCGCGCGCTCTGCATTCACAGAGCTTGTAAACCCATGCCAATTGATGCGATCGGGCACGGCCCACCGCGACGGGCGCATCGCTTGAAGCATGAACGGAGGGCGACCCTGTGCCACGACACAATCGGCGTTCTTTATGCCGCGTCCGATCTGCCATGACATTTGCCGAACAGCTGAAGCAGCTCCCGCCCATCGATCACCTGAGCGCGCTGCATTTGCGCGATCAGCATGGCCATCTCATCTCAAGCATCCACAACCGGCCGGGCCAAGCGGGCTCACTGGCGGTATATGCCGCGCTGGCAGCGAAGTTCGGTGTCATCGACAGCGCGGCTGCGGTGCAAGGCCTGGCGCTGTATGCGGAGCACACCGAGGATGCCCGGCGCCACCCCGGCAAGCATCCGAACATCGACCGCTTGCTCGCAGTGCTAACGCAAGGCCAGGTCTATCGCGTGGAACTCGTATGGGTCGAGGCAGGGCTTGACTGAGGTTCAGCGCTCACCTCATTCGTGCGTCGTGACGATGGGGCACGCTCAAGCGCACAGGTAGAGCCGGCACCCCACGGCGCCGCACTTCAGCGAAATGCGCGGATGTTTCGGTTCAACATCGATTCGGTATGGTGCAACTGACTGACCGACAACAGACCTGGCTGTGTCAGTAAATCGAAATCGTTGCTCACCACGGCCTCGCTCACGGTCTCGTCATAAAAATAGACGATGTCCGAACGAAGGCGTCCATTGGCCTCACTGACGACACGGTGAATGCATTTGCGCCCTTGCTGCGAGCCGTCACCATGAAGCAGATGCAGCAACAGTTCCCCGCCGTCAGAGAGCGGCACCGTTGCACGGCGGACGATCTGGGCATTTTCGTAAGCGATCAAGCCTGTTCCTCCGATGAGCCGATGCGAGGCTGGCCAAGAAGCCGAATGCCGCGCAGAAAGCCGACACGATAACCGGTTGCACAAAAGGTCTGTATCGCCGCCTTGCCGGAGGTGTGACTCGAGGTGACTTTGCTGCTGTGCGACACGCATCAAGCAGCAAATTTTGGAACCGATTCCAGGTTTTGAGATGTATCCACGGATACTTTTCCATTCAAGCCAATTCGTATCTGGCGGTGACGCCCGCAGTGCGATCGCACGCGATTTTTGGCTTGAACACTGGACTTTCGGCCGACCGCCTCAGTACCAGTGAGCCGGAAATTGATAGTCACCCCCAACCAATCAACGGTCAAAACTGATTCAATCGCTAACCTAAATTGGAACCGGTTCCAAGATAATACAGGGAGGGTCATTCAAACACCCTTCAAGGAGACAACATGGACTTGAAATTTGGAAGCCACCCCGCGCCAGCGCTCGCCGCAAGCTTGGGGTTGTGCATAGCAATACTGGCCGGATGCGGCGGAAGTGATAGCCAATCCGTATCGAGCCAACCCGCCAGCGCAGATGCCGAGCGCATGCAAGCATTGGCCGTCGCGACAGGCATCAGCGGTCAGTTCTCGCTGCAAAGCGTGCAGACAGGCCAATGCGCCGGCCTGCTGCCCGGCAACACCGGTGGCGGCGCCAAAGTGCAGTTGGCCAACTGCACGGGCGACGCCTTGCAG
This sequence comes from Burkholderiales bacterium, assembly GCA_903643055.1. Next base: position 1,754 of record CAHJWV010000038.1, read on the forward strand.
CTGTTCGATATCACCGAGGTGTCGTCAGGCCTTTACCGCTTCGTCATCAGTGGCACCGGCAAGACCCTTGATGTGGAGCACGCCTCCAGCAGCGACGCTGCGCCATTGCAGCAATGGGACGACAACACCACACCTGCACAGCGGTTCAAGCTGAATTCCGTTAGCGATGGCGTCTACACCCTCGTCAACCTGAACAGCAACAAATGTCTGCAGGCTGCTGACGCATCGAGCGTTCGCCAATACACCTGCAACAACAGCGCTTCTCAGCAATTCAAGCTGGGTGGAAAGTCGACGCCGACTCCAACAAATCCGGACCCGACGCCGACTCCCACCAATCCCACTCCTACGCTAACAGGCTATGTGCCCTTATTTCCCGCAGGCACCAGCCTCACCGAACAGATCCAGACCACCGAGCCCGATGGCACGCTGATCACCTACATCGGCATGCGCGGGGTCGAACGCCATGCACGTGAACGCGGTGAAGACTGGAACTTGCCTGACGTTCAACCAGGCCGTTACCTGACCTTCCCGCACCATTACTTTCAGAACCGCACCTTCGGCTTGGTCGTTCGCGATGAAGTGCCTGCAGGGCGCCAAAAGATCACCATCAGCATGCGTGTCAACGATGGCACCTTCAATGGCACGACTTTCAGCCTCTTCCGCAATGTCGAAGATCTGACCGTTCGCGATTTCGGATGGGCACTGAACTACGGTTTCAACAATCCGAAGTTCCTGAACCGCGACAACTATCCGCAACCGATTTGTATCGCCGGTCAACCGGATGCCGATTGCCAGATGATCGTGGACTCCAACTGGCGGACCAACCCGGAGCACTCAAAGCTCAAGATCGGTGACCCGATCGAGCTTGCGCCAGCTCCCCGTCTCGACTACGACACCACGACGGGCAGCGCGCTGATCGATGGTGGCGGTGCTCGCTACTACTCGTTCGAACATCTCTATGTGGTCGGTGTGGGCCTGCGCCCTTGGTACGGTATCGCGCCCAATCTCGATTCCGCACCGCTGCCTGACAGCACCTTGCTCGGCGGTCAAACCAGTTTGTCATACAACTATTCGGAAGAGCCGATGCGCGTCTTCCAGCAGATGGCCAACAACATCGGCATCCAGAACTCCAAGCGTTTCGTGGAAGGCCGCCGTCTGTTCCATACCTCGTTTGCAGACGGCAAGCACTCTGAGCATCCGGACGAGAACCCGGTTTTCTCGGCGCACGCCAACCAGCTTGGACCGCGCTTTAATGAAGTTAGCTGCATCGCCTGCCACCAGCAAAACGGCCGCAGCGCAGCGCCGACCGCTGGTTCACGCTTTACTGCAACCATCTTGACCGGAACCGTAGGCTCCAATGGCAAGCGCACCCCGGATGGCACTTATGGGCTGAACGTGCTGCAGCGGACCCAGTCTGGCGGCCCGGACTACAGCGTCAACGTCAAGCGTTATGACACCACGGTTCGCACGCTGTCGGGCGGTGAAACGGTGGAGTTGCAAAAGCCGGTGTATGAGTTCAAAGGCCCAGTGCCTGCGCAGTTCTCGGCTCGCCAAGCGCCTCAAGTCATCGGCATGGGCCTGATCGAAGCCTTGCCTGAAACCACGATCCTGGCGCTGGCCGATCCGGACGACAAGAACGGCGACGGCGTGCGCGGTATCGCCAATTTGGTGGCCGATCCCGAAACGGGTCAGACCCGCGTGGGCCGCTACGGCTGGAAGGCAGCCAAGGCCAGCCTGCGTCATCAAGCCGCAGAAGCCTTGGTCAACGACATGGGTGTGGTTTCGCCGGTGTACCCGTCACGCAGCTGCCAGCAGGGCTCTGCCGACTGCCGCACCAAGCCGCAAGGCCAAGGTCTCAATGCACAAGAGTTGGAGCGCTTGACACAGTACGTTGAACTGCTGGCCGTGCCTGCCCAGCGCAGCTTGCGCAGCGGCTTCCCGTCGGATGCACGCGTCTCGCCGGAACACAACGTGGACCCAGGCAAGATCGAACGTGGCGCCAGCCTGTTCACTCAAGCCAACTGTGCGGCTTGCCATACCGCCACCTTGAAGACGGGCAACACCCACCCGCTCGCCGAACTCCGCAATCAGACGATCCATCCGTACACCAACCTGTTGCTGCATGACATGGGCACCGGCCTGGCGGACAACGTTGCCGAAGGAAAAGCACAGCCAAACATGTGGCGTACCGCGCCGCTGTGGGGCTTGGGCTCGCTCCAGTACGTTCAGAACGGCGCTCAGAATGTGCGTTATCTGCACGATGGCCGCGCACGTACGCTGACCGAATCCATCCTGTGGCATGGCGGAGAAGCCGACAAGAGCCGTCAGAAGTTCGAGGCCTTCTCGAAAGACGATCGCTCTGCGGTGATCGCCTTCCTGAATTCGCTGTAACAGACTTCAGCGTCCTCAGCACGGGGGTCAGCGGCTTGCCGCTGACCCCCGTTTTCATTGAGGTTATTGATCAGGCAAGTGCAAACTCCCACCGCAAACACGCCGGCAAACCGCGGCGTCCTCAAGCTTCTTGTCAAAACGCCGAAATGACTGAGCGCCGTTGGGCGTTCCTGACAACAAGACCGAAGGACATCTGATGAGTTTGCAAAAGAAATTGGCCTGGGCATTCGCCGCATTGATGTTCTTGATGACGGGCGTCGCAGCCGTCGGTGCGTTCCAGGCCAAGCGTCTGTTCGAGAACGGCGACTTCTATGACTGGAACATCGTGCCTGCCTATGAGGCCATGCACCTGGTGATCGGCTCGGTCACGCAGATTGAGCGTGGTGACCTGGATCACATGCCGGAAGCCACGATCGCCGACCTTGAAAAGCAGACACAAGCTGGCCTGGATGCTTACCAAAAGCTGCTGGCAGACGATGAAGACAAGCGCAATTTCGAAAGCGTCAAGGCGAGCTTGAAGGCTTATCTCGACAACGCGGCGGCCCATCGGAAGGCGGGTTCTACGTCTGCCGCCGCGACCGATGCCTACAAGGCTTTCACTGCTGCCACGGCGCAATGGTGGGGCTACAACCAGACGCTGTCGAAGAGCTATGCGGCCGACTCGCGTCACCAATACCACGAGGGGCTGGTGTGGATGGGCGTGTGCCTGGCGATCGGCATTGCTGGGGGCATCGGCATTTCGATTGCGCTGACTCGCTCGATCATGCGTTCGCTCGGTGGTGAGCCTGCCACGGCGGCCTCAGTGGCGCGGGAAATCGGTGCTGGCAATCTGGCCATCGAACTGCGTTTGCAGGGTGCGCATGACCAAAGCGTGATGTCGGCCATGGGTGTAATGCGCAACGAACTCTCCCACATCGTGCAGCAGGTGCGTGACAGCAGCGATGTCATTGCCAGCGCGTCGGGTCAGATCGCAACCGGCAACATGGACCTCAGCCAACGCACTGAAGAGCAGGCGAGCCGGCTGCAGCACACGGCAGCGTCGATGGAGCAGCTCAGCAGCACGGTGCGCACGAGCGCGGAAACCGCACGCCAGGCCAATGAACTCGCGCAATCGGCATCGACTGCGGCCAGCAACGGAGGCAACGCGGTCCAGCAGGTGGTGTCGACGATGGAAGATATCGCGAGCGCTTCACGCAAGATCGTCGAGATCATCAGCGTCGTCGATGGCATCGCGTTCCAGACCAACATCCTCGCGCTCAACGCGGCAGTGGAAGCGGCACGTGCAGGCGAGCAGGGCCGTGGCTTTGCGGTGGTGGCCGGCGAGGTTCGGTCGCTGGCGCAGCGCGCTGCAGCCGCAGCTCAGGAGATCAAATCCTTGATCACGGCCAGCACCGAAACCGTCGACACCGGCAGCCGCCTGGCCGCCGATGCCGGGCAATCGATGAGCGACATCGTCTCGCAGGTCCGCCGCGTCAGCACACTGATCAGCGAGATCACCACCATCACCGGCGAGCAGAACCAGGGCCTGCAGCAAGTCACGGCCGCGGTGAGCCAACTCGATCAGGTGACGCAACAGAACGCGGCGGCCGTGGAAGAAAACGCTGCAGCGGCAGAAAGCTTGCGGCTGCAAGCCGGCCGCCTGGCCGAAGTGGTGGCAGTCTTCAAGCTGACGGGTGCTGCGCAAGTACGACGTTAGTCATCTTTCGTCAGATCCGCTTCGGTGCGCATGCGGATCTGCCTCCAGGAACTGTGGTGCGGGTTGTTGCGTGCGGTCGGCACGCAGTTCGCCGCTGTCAGCGCCGCCGGTCCTCAAGGCTGATGGCAAACGGCCGAAGCTGTGGTTGACACCGCGGCATCTTGCCAATGCATCGCGGCAGGGCCTGGAGAAACCCGATGAAATTCCGTTTGAAGCTCACTCATCAGCTCTTGCTCGCCTTCGGGTTGGTGGTTTGCTTTTCGCTCGTGCTGTCGTTCACCGGGCTGAGCCAACTGGGCGTGATGCAGCGCCATTTCGATGGGGTGATGGACCGGACCTTGCCGACCTTGACAGCCCTCAGCGAATTGAACGACCGGCTGCAGCTGGTTCGCTCCGCCCAACTGCAGCATTTGTCCGCGCCAACGATGCCGGAAAAAGACAAGGAAGAAGTCCAGGTCAAGGCGGCGGTGCTGAAATTCGACCAGACCTTGGCGAAGTATTTCGAAGCGGCCGCGGCCGACAGCGACGCCGCCCTCAACGATGCATTGAAGGCGCGGGTGGCGGCCTTCCATGCCGATCGACCTCAATTCATCCAGATGTCCAACTCATCGGCCGGTGGTGAGACCGTGCGCTTGCTGGAAGCACGCGAGTTTCTGAACGGCCCGGCCTTGGCGGCCTACCAAGGGGCGGACGAAGCGATCAAGCACCTGTGGGTGGAACAGGTGCGCCGCGTCGACGAGGCGCGCACTGCGGGCAGCAACAGCCAGGCTTCGGCTCGGCAAACCCTGATGGGCGTGACCTTGCTGTCGATGATTCTTTCGATGGCCCTGGCATTGTTCATTTCACGGCGAGTGACACAGTTACTCGGCGCCGAACCGACCGAGGTGGCGCAGATTGCCCGGCGCATTGCCAACGGCGACCTGTCTCAGCCCGTATCGGTGCCACAAAACGTGCAAGACAGCGTGATGGCGTCGATGGCGCAAATGCAAGATCAGCTGCGCCGACTGCTGGGCGAAATCCAGGAGACCGCAAAAGGCATTCTGGTGGGCGTGAGCGAGATCGCAAGCGGCAACCTCGACTTGAGCCGGCGCACCGAGCAGCAGGCCAGCAACCTGCAAAACAGCACCTCCACCGTCGAACAGATGACGACCGCCCTCAGCGTCAGCACCGGCAACGCGCGCAAGGCCAATGAGCTGGCGCAGGAAGCCTCGCAAGCGGCCGAAACGGGTGGCACCGTGGTGAGGCAGATGGTCGACATCATGGGCGCCATCTCGCAAGGCGGCCAGAAGGTCGCCCAAATCCTGAGCGTGATCGAAGGCATCTCTGCCCAGACCAACATCCTTGCGCTGAACGCCGCCGTGGAGGCTGCGCGTGCGGGCGAGCAAGGCCGGGGCTTTGCCGTCGTGGCCAGCGAAGTGCGCAGCCTGGCGCAACGCAGCGCCGCCGCCGCGAAAGAGATCTCGGGGCTGATCCGTCAATCCGCCGAGACCACCGGCCAGGGCCTGGTGCTGGCCCGATCGGCCGGTGTGGCCATCGGTGGCATTGTCGATCGGGTGCGCCATCTCGACGCATTGATGAATCAGGTGACCCTGGCCATCGAACAACAGCACACCGGGATCGCCCAGGTGAATCAGGGCATCAGTCTGTTCGAACAAACGGCGCAGCAGAACGCGGCGCTCGTCGAGCAGAGTTCAGCGGCGGCCGAGTCTCTGAAGCATCAAACCGAACGCATGGTCATGACCACCGCGCAGTTCAATCTCGGCCACGCTTGAGCTGCTTATCTCGGCACACAGTTTCGGCATCCAACCACGACCCGATCAAGCTGCGAGCGATTGGGCGTAGCCCACCCGAGATGCCATGTTAGGTTCGCTCGGCTTCAGGTACGACTCGCTGAAGGCCTGCGTGGCACCTGCGACGTCGCTTGTGGACTTCACCGCTGAAATGGCGTCCTGATACCCACCGGTGGTCAACTCCTGCCTCATGAAGCCGTAGCTTGCGGCCTGGCTGGTTGTGGCAAGGCCATGTTCGCGTGCGTAATCGATGAGTCCTTGTTTGCGAGCACCACTCCATTGAGCAATGCCCGAACCATTCTGATTGTCTTCGGCCATGTTCTTGCCGATGTCACCGGTGATGCCGCCGTTCTGGTTCATGCCCGAATTCATCCCGGCGCTTTCATGCCAGAGGTTGCCAACGACACCTGCCGCCTGATTTTTGGTCAGGCCAAAGTCTCTCTGCAGGTTGTCCATGTACATCTTTGCAACCTTACTGCTTTCCTCAGGGGTGTTTAGACGCGTCTGAGCGGTGCGGTCAAGGCCGCCGTATTCATCGCTGGAATTGCCGGCCGAGGTCGCTGCAGTGGTTGAAGGTGCTGGTGTTGCCGTCGTGCCAGAAGTTTCTGGCAAAGCCGACGATTGCCCACCACCGCCGCCGCTGCCCGCAGGGGCCACGCCACCGGCAGCACTCGGTGCCGCACCATCACCTGCACCCGTGGTCGGCGCCACTGAACCGCCCGAGCCGCCATCCACGGCACTGGGCGCCGCGTCGCCACCCGCACCAGCGCTTGGTGCAACGGCGCCGCCTGAGCCACCGCCCCCACCGCCACCGGAGACTGCGCTCGGTGAGCTGCTGCCGCTGTCCGACGAATTTTGCGAGTTCTGCGCCAGCATCTGTTGAAGAACCATCTCCACGACGTGTTGCAGCCACTCCATCAGCTGGTTACCAGCGGTAGTTTGCGATTCGTCGCTGCCCTCGCTCAAAGCCGATTCTTCTGCGGGTACCTCATCGACCGAACCGGTCGATGGCACCTGGCTTACGCCGTCGGCAGAGTTCGCGCTGGGCGTTTGCGTTTCTTCCGTGGGTTCGGTCGGCGGCGCGTAGTTAATCGGCGCATAACTGGTCGGTTGGTAATTGGTATTGATCATTTGATGGGCTCCAACGGCGATTAATGACTTGGGAAGCCGAAATTTGGGACTTCGCACACAGATGGTTGGATACCGCCCCGAAGCAATCCGTGCACATGCGAAAAATCGATCGCAACAGAACGTTTTGTCGTGCGGAATCGAATGACGGCGCTTGGACCGTCTGCCGGCGGGTGGCCGATCGAGTCGTCCCTGAGGCCGGATGGAGAGCTGGCACCCGGCCGAATGCATCGGCGAAGTCGGCAGCGCGATTTTTCCTGAGCTGCTCGGCTGGCCTTCGAGGCCGGCTTGAAGGGCTGGAGCGGTCCACAACGGCTTCTTGAACTACACCAAGTTCGATGTCGATGGCGATGCCTGGCATGGCCCCGAGCGGGGCCGCTCTACCTTTTCATGGTGATCCTCAACGAGGCCGAGCAGGAATTGAGAACCGACCCTCGGCTCGCCTCTCGCGCCTGCTGGGACTACAACCTCGTTCTGCATGGGGTCCCTGACGCCACTGCTTTTCTTGCTGTTGGCAGGCCGGCGTTCAGCGCATAGAAGCCTCCCATACCGAAAAAGAGGAACTCGCCGACGCTGAACCCGCAGACATCTTCGAAGGCTTTCCGCACCAAGGCATGCCTGTGCCTCAACAAGTTTTCGATCCGGCATTCGTTTACCAACCCTCGCATGCCGCGCCGCTGTGGGACGAATGCCTCTCAAGCCCGGACCCTGCTGCCCATCTATTTCTGGCATCAACGCAGCAGGTCAGCGAACTCGACTTCCTGGATTCGCCGCCCTATCGCTATATGCTTCGCTGACGAACGATCTCACTGCGATGAAATCGTTAATGACCTCGCCGAGAGGGCCGCCTTCCTGGAACTTGTACAGTTCGGCCCTGGGTTCAGCCAGCATGACCTGCTGGACGATCTGACACAACTCGACAGTTGCCTTGCAGCCCTGCGCACCGCGGCCCTGACCGGCATGTAGGCTGCTGCCCAGTCATCAAATGCTGTTATCGCGTGGCGAGTTCAGCACTGATGCTGGGGGATCGCGATGCCGCTGTACAGGCATTGGCAAGACTGAGCGACAAGCCGTTAGCGACCGCATCCGGCTGCGAAGAACGAACTGCATTCGCCAGCTGTCGACGGTTGGCAGATCCG
>CAHJWV010000039.1 GCA_903643055.1 Burkholderiales bacterium
TGATGACTTCGAACACCACCAATCCTGGCGCATTGACGCCTTTGCTCGAAGGTGGGAAGTCCCTTCGCATTCCAATCAACCGGATGAACCTGGCAGGCCAGTTCATGCAGCTCATATAAAACGTTAGGGCCGCTGCTCATGATCAAAGTTCTCTTACTCTTGACCGTTTCCTGCGCCATGTTCGGCACCGCAAAGGCTGCAGATCGCAGCACGTACGCCAGTGAACTCGCGACCATGCGAGTGGCAGATCAGTCACTTCGCGAATACTTCATTGAGAACGAGCAGCCATCTCAAAGACTTGGCAAGGCCGCTGAAGTCATAGACCGTACAAACACCCTGCGCATGAAGTCGCTGCTCAAACAATGCGGATGGCCCATGACGAGCAAGTAGAGGAAGGACGCAAGTTACAACGCATGGCTGCTGATTCAGCATGCAGACGAGGATCGTCCGTTTCAGCGAAAAGCCTTGGCGCTCATGAAACAAGCGGTCGAGGCGGGGGAAGCTCGTGGCGGGGATCTCGCGTATCTCAGCGATCGATTGGCACTCGCCGAGGGCCGGCCTCAACTTTACGGAACCCAGTTCGAAGGCGTTGAAAACTGCAAGATGATTCTGGCGCCTATCGACAGTCGTGAGGCCGTGAACCTGCGCCGCAAAGCAATCTCCGGAATGCCAACGCTTGAGGAGTACAAAAAGATGGTCAATGAGCACATCACACCTCCCGAATGCAGGCGTGCCGTAGACCGACGCCTAACTTTCCAATTGAAAGGACGTACCCCGGCAAGCCGGTGACGCCTCTCAGGTCAAACGATGGGGCACGGCAACCGCCGCGACGGGCGGCCCCACCAGCTGATGGCACGCCGGCCGATCCTCCGGCTCAGCCTCAAGTTCGGTGTTAGCTCAGCGAGAAAGCTTGATCACCCCGCTGGCACGCTCCATCACTCGGCGCGCTTGCAGCTCAGCCGACAGTGAGGCCTCCAGCGGCGAGCGGCACAGGCCGGCATGGCGGTAGTTCAGGTTCTCGTAGATCTGCGCGGCACCCGGATAGGCATCGAGCAGGGCGTTGAGCAGCGGGTGCCCTGCCGCCCGGCTCAGGTGATGGCTCAGGCTTTGAGCCACCGATCGGTACTGCAGCGGGTCGGCCGCGGCCGGGTTGGCATCGAGCCGGTCAATCAATCGGGCCAGCATCAGGATCACGGTCAGGTCGGCGGGCTCCGATGGGACTTCACTTTGATCAGAACGTTCAGGGGAAAGGGAGTGCGTGTTCATCATTTTCCTCATCTGCGTTTGTCTGCCGGGGTTGGTCACCGTCGGCAGCCTTGCAAGCACACGGCCATTGCCAGGTGCATGGAGGAAATCTGGCGCTTAAATCCTCGTTTTCAAGCCCCGCCATCAAGACCGCGCCTGATCGCCATGATGGAGTCTCGCGTTGACATCTCCCACGCCCTCTTTTGAGCACAGCTGCTGGCGGGAGTTCAGCGCTTGCGTGCGAGCGTGACGCCGTCGCTGAGCGGCAGCAGCGACAGATCGATGCGCTGATCGCCATGCAGCTTTCGGTTCAAAGCCTGCAAGGCGCGGGTATCGGGGTCGTTGATGTCCTGTGCCACGTCACCACCCCACAAAGTGTTGTCGATGACGATCAGGCCGCCGGTACGCACCAGTTGCAGGCAACGCTCGTAGTACGCGTCGTAGCTGCTCTTGTCGGCGTCGATGAAAGCGAAATCATAGCTGCCGGCTTCGCCAGCCGCCAGACGCGCATCGAGCGTTTGCACCGCAGGCGCGAGCTGCAGGTCGATCTTGTGCTCGACACCCGCCTGCGCCCAATATGGCTTGCCGATGCGGGTGTATTCGTCGCTGATGTCGCAGGCCAACAGGTAGCCGTCATCGGGCAGCGCCAGCGCCACCGTGAGCGCGCTGTAGCCGGTGAATACGCCGATCTCAAGCGTGCGGCGCGCGCCGATCAATCGGGCAAGCAGCGCCATGAACTGGCCCTGCTCCGGCGCGATCTGCATCACCGAATACCGATGCGTCGCTGTCGCTTCGCGCAAAGCGGTTTGGACCGTGGTCTCGCGCAGCGACTGGCTCAGCACATAGTCGTACAACTTGTCATCGAGATGAAGAAACTGATGGTTCATCGGGGTGCATTCCTTTTTTCGAGAGTTCGGCCAGCGAAGCCCGATGATGGTAGGCGACCACAAGGCGAATCGATGACACCGGCCCGATTTTGGCAAGAGCGCAACACCGTGCTGACAACAAGATCGAAATCAAGACCCGACGGCCACGCGCTCAGGCTTCGAGGTTCTCATGGTGCGCTGTCGCGCCACGCTTCCAGTAAGCCGCCGCACGGATCGCCCGGCCGTCATGGCCTTTTTCTTCGACCAGCACCCGACGCAGCGCCGCCATCTCGCTCGCCTCGCCAGCGCACCACGCGTAGCCCGCGCCTTCGGGCAATGCGAGCGCGCGAACGGCCGCCAGCAAGGCCGGCGCACCATCGACCCATTGCAGGTTGACATCGGCCACGCTGGCCAGCGCGCGCCGGTCGGCCTCGGCCACCTGCAGGATCACGATCGCCTTTTTGCCTGCAGGCAGCTCCTCCAGCCGGCGCGCAATCGCGGGCAAGGCGGTTTCATCACCGATCAGCAGATGCCAGTCGAAAGCGACCGGAATGATGAACGAGCCGCGCGGGCCGCCGATCGACAAGCTCTGCCCGACGGCCGCCTGCGCGGCCCAGCTGGCGGCCGGGCCGTCGCCATGCAGCGCGAATTCAATCGTCAGCTCACGGGCCTCGTTATCGAAGTGGCGTGGCGTGTAGTCGCGCCGTGGCGGCTCGCTGCCATCGGCCGGGGCATCGAAGAGAACCTTCACATGGTCATCGAACGACAGGCTGACGAAGTCGGCCAGCGACTCTCCCGTCAATGTGATGCTGCGCGAATGCGGGCTGAGCGTCTCGACATGCGCCACGCGCAGCTCGCGGCGTTTGAGCTCGTGGCGGACCCGCTGTACCGTGAGGGCGGAAGTTTCGGTGCTCATGCGTGCAACTCCTGAGATAATTGACAATGTCACCTATCATGGGCAAGAAGATGGACAATGTCAACCATTCCGGCAGACGCGTCGAAGACGACGTGCTGGAGCTCATTCACACGGTGATGCATCAGTACCGTTCGCAGCAATACCAGGTGCTGCGCGATGGCCCGCATGACATCACCCACATGGAGAGCAAGGTCTTGGGCTTCATCGGCCACCACCCGGGCGCGACCCAAAGCGACCTGGCCCGCCACAGCGGGCGCGACAAGGCCCAGCTTGCGCGGCTGATCAAGGGCTTGCGCGAGCGTGAGCTGCTCGACGCCGTGGCCGATGAAAGCGACCGCCGCAACATCCAGCTGTCACTGACCGCCGAAGGCCAGTCGGTGCTGCGGACCTTGCGGCAGCAAGCGCGCCGGCTCAGCGTTCAGGCGGTGGCTGGCTTGAATGCCTCTGAACAAGCGCAGCTGACGGCGCTGCTGAAGCGCGTTAACGCCAACCTGTGCGACGGCGGCTGAGTCGCCTCGCAAGCAGGGCAGTTCACGGTGCGCGCTCGCGCAGCCGGTTGACGTCGAAGGCCGATACCGCCGGTGCGGCGTTGCCCCAGCTGCCGCGCAGGTAAGAGATCACCGCGGCGATGTCGTCATCGCCCAGCACCGGCGCGAACGGCGGCATGCCGTAAGGGCGCGGGTTGCCCGCGGTGGCCGGCGGGAAGCCCCCCTCAACGACCACCCGCACGAGGTTCGCCGGCAAAGCCATCGTCACCGCGCGGTTGCCGGCCAGCTTCGGGTAAGCGCCGGGCACGCCTTCGCCCTGCTCGCCATGGCAAGCGGCGCAGTGCTGCTCGTAGACCTTGGCGCCGCGCGTTCTCACGGCGGCCGGCGCCGCGCCGCCTTCAATAGGCGCCACCGCCTTCACGGGCGGCAGGTCTTTCAGGTAAACAGCGATGGCCCGTGCGTCTTCGTCCGGCAGGTACTGCAGGCTGCGGTACACCACTTCGGCCATCGGGCCCAGCACCGACGCATGGTCGCTGCGGCCCTTCTTCAACAGGTCGACGATCTGCGCAATCTCCCAGTCACTCACGCCCGCCTCCAGCGGTGATCGCAAAGACGGCGCATACCAGTTCTGCGCGGCGACCATGCCGCCCCCCAACTGCCGTGGGCTTTGCGCTGCGCCGAAGACATTGCGCGACGCATGGCAGGCATCGCAATGGCCCAGGCCTTGAACGAGGTAAGCACCCCGGTTCCAGTCGGGCGAGCGCGCGGGGTCGGGCACATATTGGCCGGGCGTGAAGAACATCGCGCGCCACAGCGCCAACGCAACTTGCGAATTGAAGGGCCAGCGCAGGCTGTGCTCGCGTGCCGCCTGCCGCACCGGCGGCAGGCTGCGCAGATAAGCGTAGATCGCATCGGCGTCTTGTCGCGTCACCGCCGTGTAGTTGGTGTACGGGAAGGCCGGATAAAGCAGCCGCCCATCGCGCGAGCGGCCGTTGTGCAGCGCCCGCCAGAATTGCGTGGCCGACCATGTGCCGAGGCCGGTCTCGTTGTCGGGCGTCAGGTTGGGTGCGTACACGGTGCCGAACGGGGTGT
>CAHJWV010000040.1 GCA_903643055.1 Burkholderiales bacterium
AGCGAATACACCTGGATCATCGACCCGCTCGACGGCACCACCAACTTCATCCACGGCTTTCCGGTCTATGCCGTTTCAATCGCGCTCGCCCACCGCGACCAGGTGCAGCAAGCCGTCGTTTATGACCCAACGCGCAACGACCTCTTCTACGCCTCCAAAGGCCGTGGCGCGTTCCTGAACGACAAGCGGCTGCGTGTCTCCAAGCGCACGCGCATGGCCGAGGCGCTGATCGGCACCGGCTTTCCGTTTCGCAAGGGCGATAACTTCAAGCGCTATATGAAGATGTTCGAAGAGATGATGCAAAGCTGCGCCGGCCTGCGTCGCCCCGGCGCTGCCGCGCTCGATCTCTGTTATGTCGCCGCGGGCTACTGCGACGGCTTCTTCGAGACCGGCCTGAGCCCGTGGGACATTGCGGCCGGCTCGTTGATCATCACCGAGGCCGGTGGCCTGATCGGCAACTTCACCGGCGAATCCGACTTCATGTACCAGCGTGAAGTGATGGCCGCGTCACCGCGTATCTATGCGCAGATGGTGAAGATCTTGGCGCCCTACACCCGCGTGCTGGAAGGCAGCCCAACCGGCGCCACCGATCGTCCCAGCGACCTGGGCAGCGTGCTGACACCCTTGGATGCCTTGATCGCCCGGCAACCCGATCCGGTCACTGAAGCTGCGCCGCCGCCCGCGGCAGGCCCCGCGCCCAAACGCCTGGCCGTGCGCATCCGCAAGTCGGACGCTGCCGACAAAGAGTAAGTACCTTGGTGCAACGAGGCGCTGAGCGGCCTCGCCTGCCGCAGGCGGCCGATAGGCAACCCTGCTGCGGCCATGGCGCCTAAAAAACGCCGATCAAGCACCCAACAGGCCTCTGTTCTTCGAGTCTTAACCGGGTTTCTACGAGGGTTCAGGGCTGACCGCGGCTGTGTCGCTTTGCCAAATCCTACCAAGCGTGTAAATCATTTATACGATATAAATGATTTACCCAAACTCGGATGAACACCATGGCCACCAAAGCAAGCCCCAAGACCGCCTCCAAACCCGACAGCACCGTCGCCGCAGTGAAGAAAGCCACCGCAGCAGCGAAGAAGAGCCCGAAGGCCCAGCCCACGGCATCGGCGGTCAAAGCCAACAAAGCCAACAAAGCCACTAAAGCGCCCAAACTCGATAAGGCGCATGCCGCCGCCAAGCTGCCGAAGCAACCCAAAGCAAAAGCCGCAGCGCTTGAAACGCCGACCACCAAGCTTCGGCAAAAGCTGGTCCGCGACAGCTTCACGATGCCACAGGCCGACTTCGACCAGATCGATGCATTGAAGGCCCGTGCGCTGGCCTTCCTGCGACCGGCCAAGAAGAGCGAGCTGCTGCGCGCAGGCTTGCAGGCGCTTTCCGCGCTGGGTGACAGCGAACTGAAGGCCGCGCTGGAATCGCTCTCGCCACTGAAGGTCGGCCGCCCTAAAAATTCGGATTGACATCATCAGGCGGCCGGTCGGTGACCGCGCTCGCGCATCTACCGCACAAGCGTGGCATGAGCGGCCGCCCCACCGGTTGTCCACTTCAAACGCTCCTGCTCAATCTTTGAGCATCGCGTTGCAACCCAAGCGGGGCGCGGCTTAGCGAAGTTCCAAAGGCTGATGGTCACAGACTTATCCACTGTTTGAGTTGATATGTCGGCCCCCCCTGATCAGCCCGCAGCTTTGACCGACCCGGTTTAATTTACCGACATCGCGCGATGCTTCTGCTTTCCGCGAAGCAGGGCAGCGTCTTCTGCACCTCATGAGTGCGCGGAGCGCGTGTGCGGGTTGCGGTTGCCGTCCACCAGCACACATGCTGTGCAAGGGGCTTTTGCGGGACCACAGGCCCCGGGCTGAGATAGCATCTTCGGGATTCCGGCCTTCGCAGGAGCACTGCCATGGAACCCTCATCCAGCGTGACGGTCTACAACTTCCGCCTGCTGGGGGTTGCCCGTGACGGCCCGAAACTGTCTCCGCACAAGGCCACTCGCCGAACCATTCTTCATGCGCTCAAGGGAGAAGTTATTGAAGGCACGGCCGAAGAGGTCGATGCCGCACTCGTTGACTGCGAAGGGGTCTATCGTCGGATCTCGACCAGCTGCATCGACCTGAACTGAATCAGCTCATTGCCACAGTTATTCACGACTTGGTGGACTTGGCTTTCTTGGTTCGCTTTATCCAGAAGCGATGGGCCTTGCCAGCGATTGCCAGTGCTCGTGCTGCCTCCTCCGCTGAGGCCTGCTGGCGGGCGCTTAGCCATCCCACTGCGAACCATGCGGCTGCACTGTGGGTCGCCTCGCGGCGATAAGCCATCATCGCCATCGCCTGATCGTTGTGCACACCCAGTGCGTCTTGCGCGGGCTTCAGCGCATCGAAGTAGCGTCCCGTGCGAGATCGACCAAAGAACGGGCTGATGAATTCGGCGAGGTAACGCAAGCGCTTCAATTGCTTGCGCAGCCGATGTTGATCCGACGCCGGCAATTCGATGAAGCGCTTGGCGCGGTGCCGCAGCTTGCGTTGCAGTTGGTCCAAGCGATCGCCCAAGGCCTGCGCCGGCAACCCCTCGAAGGCCGAAGCGGAGACTGGCGCTGCGTTCATCGCGAAGGCGAGTGCCGCCAGCAGCGCGCACTGAAAATCGACCGCCTGCACCGCTTGCGCAGCAGCCTCCCCTGACGGGCGTTCGAACTGCGGCAGATCGGGGGCACCGGCGGCCTTCAACGCGTCGGCCATCTGCGTTGCCGCAAGCAACTGATCTCGATCGGCACCCAGCTTGCGAAACACCACGGCCAATGGCGCCTCCCATGCGGGGTCGAGGCCCGCATTCAGTTCTGGCAACTCGCGAAGCGCCGTGCGCAACCGGCGCAGGCCTACACGCAACTGATGGCCATGATCGGGATCATGGCTGCCGCCCGCGACGGCGCTTGCGTTGGGCAGCACCTGCATCAGACACGCGCTAACCACCTGGCGTACAAAGCCGGGTGCATCCGTCTTCGCGTCGACGTTCGGCGCACGGGCCTTGACCGGCTCGGCATGAAGCCGTCCACGTGACATCAGATAGCCCCGCTCGGCCTTCGACACGGTATCGAACCACAGGCCATGGCGCTCGACCCAAGGCAGCGCTTGATCGAACAAGGCGCTCAAGGGCCCGGCTTTCAGTTCGAATTCAAGTTCGCAAATCGGGTGAACCGATGCGCCAGCGACCACCCGGCCCTCGTCAAACGCGGCCTCGACCACCTCCCCGTCCTGGGCTTTGAACTCGCGCGCACGTCGGATGACCTCGGTGCGATACACCTCTTGCAGCGACGTAGCGTCGGGTGCTTCCTGCAGCGCCTTCATCAATACCTCATGCGCCGCGCTGGCCCGATGCCGCTCGATGTCGAGCGCCGGCACAGCAGCGCCATCGCTTGCAACGATCGCGTTGTGCTCCCAGCGCGTCACGCCATGGCCGACGCTGGCTTTCAAGGTCTGCACCCATTGATCGCCTTCGCGTCTCAGCCGCAGCGCGAGCCGATTCTTGGCCAACAGACCTTCAGAGGTATCGAAGTAATGCGCATGCAGCAGCGTGCGCGTGACCGGGCCACGCCGAAACGCGGCCCACAGGGCCCGACGCTGCTGCGCGGGTATCTGAAACTTCAGCTCGATTTCTCTCATGTCATCACGGTAGGTAGAAGCTCAACCGGGCCTATCACTGTGTCAATCGACGTCTCTCGCCCCTGCTGTACTGGTTTGTTCGAGTCATCCCGAACTCGCCGGTTCCTTGCATCGCTCGACCGCAGGGCTGTCATGGTTGTAAGGCGCATCGCCGAGTCTCTCGAAGATGTTGCCTTCGGAAGCCCAACGCCACACTTCATCACACCACGCCTGCGGCGCCAATGGCACATTGGATTCAAACGACCTTGCCTAGACAAGCTGTCAACCGAATATGCCTTTGGAGTTGGATCATGATCTCTTTGACCTGCGTTTCCTATTCGAGAGATGACATCGCTCATTTTGCGGAACACCAACGCTCAATGGCACGAGGCGGTGTGCGCATCGAGCGCCGGCTGGCACTGATGATTGCAGCGGTCGCGATGCTGGGCGCTGTGGCCATGGCATTTCTGGTGAAGTGATTGCCGGGCATCCTGCGGGTAGCTTCATCGCGATGCGTTCGTTCGTCATAGCCCGGTCATCGGATCGGGACAAGCTTGGACGTCTCACAACTACATTGCGCGCGATGAACCTGCATGCCGTTCCTGGCAAGACCGAGCTGGGCAAACAATTGTTGAGGCAACGCGCCTCATCCATCAACCGATCGCAACGCGCGGCGTTGATCATGATCGACGGCAGCAAGACGCTCTTGCAATTGACCTCGATCCTGCAGGCCTTGGGTCTCGATGAGCGCGACCTGCATCAATTGACCGATGCCGGGCTGATCGAATGGAAAGGCCGAGACGGTGCCTCGGGGCGCATCAGCCTCGGCGCTTCGTCCCGTGCGGTGGCGCAGGCATCGCAAGCGCCATCGGTATCGGTATCGGTATCGGTATCGGGCAACAAGTCGGTCGCTGCGGCCAAGCTGTTTGCGCTCGATCTGGCCGAGCGCATGCTGGTTCAGCGGGATCATGGCCTTCGCGAGGCGGCAAGGCAAGTGATGCATGAGCAGCAATTCTTACCTTGGCTCGACCGCTGCGCCGCCGCGATCGGCCACGCTGCGGGCCCGGAACGCGCAGCCATGTTCATTGAGAAGGTGATGGCGCTGGTGCCCGATGCCTTGATCGCCAGCCATCGTTCGGCATCGATCGATCTGGAACTCTGACGCGCCAATCCGGCCTCTTTTAAGGCGCGCTCTTCAGTCCGCCGCGTACGGCCGTTCGTTGCGCTCTCTTTGACAAAGCCTCACCGTCGAAGCGCTTTCCCCTGCCCACCGGAGCCTGCGTCTTGCCGGCGCCACCCCGGTTCATCTCTGCAGATCACCTGCGCCCGCATCGGCATCGCAACCGTCAAGATGCTCGCGCCGTCAGCCATTGCGTGGGTGGCAAAGGCTTGGCCACGATGCGGATCTCTCCGATCGCGCCAAAGAATCCGCTCCCCGGCGGGCCGCCGTCCCAAAAACCTGCACCCACCGCCCACGGCAGGTTCAAGGTCGCCAGGCCTGCGGTGTCGACCGCGTTGCGCAGCACCGGCGCGCCTTCGACGTACATCGTGGTCTCACGCGCTGCCGGGTCGTTGACGATCGCGATGTGCATCCAGGTGTCGACCAGGATCTCGCCTGACCAGTTGGTTCGCGACGACCGCTCCTCTGGTGAGTGAGTCTGCTCAGGAATCACTTCCCACTGAACCTCGCGCAAGTTAGAGATGGCGAATTGCAAAGGTGGCGATTGTGGTAAGCCGCCCGCAAAGCCTGGCAGGTTCCCGCGGCGCCCGGCGCGCGTCATGATGTTCATCCACGCATTGTTCGCCGCGGTCCATTCGCGATCGAGCTTGACGAAGGCTTCTACCGTGTAGCCAGCAGGGAAGGTTTCGCCATTGATCGGAGCCGAAGTCTCGGTCAGGAAGTAGCTGAGTCGGCCATTGCGCGTGCGCAGAAAGCTCACGCTGCCTGGCGTCGCAGACAACCGGTGGCGGTCACTCGACCACACCAGATCGTCCAGTTGCGCTGTGTTGCCCGAAGGCTCGGCCAGGCCGGCTCGGCGGATCGCATTGCCTTGGCCCGATGCGTCGGCAATCACCGCGCCCTCGGCGACCGGGCCACTGGCCGTGCTGCCACCCACGAAGCGCCAATGGGCCACTGTCTGCTCGACATGCGGATAGTCTTCCGGCCCCTTGGCCGGCTGCAACGGCGGCGTGACCTGGCCCTGAAAGCCATCCATGATCAACACGGTCGCCGCATCGGTCAGCGAGGTGTTGCTGGGCGTGGCCGCACGGAAGTTCGGGTTGAAGCCGGCAAAGCGCTTTGCGAAATCCATCGGGATCACGAACTGGTTGTTCGCGTCCGTCAACATCGCGTGATCGAACTCGTTCAGCGTGGAGGCCGGCTTCTGGCGCACCCAAGGAGAGAACGACAGCCCCTTGATCTGCTGGTTCGTCAGGTCGATCTCGTAGAAGCGAAGCAGGCCATTGCCGCCTTGATAGGCCATCTGATAGTCAACAACCATTTCTTCGACCGCATGGCCGAAGTCATTGGCCTTCGTCAGGTGGGCCGCGCCATGATGGTGGCCGTTGATCGTCATGAAGATCTGGTCGTGGCTGCGGATCAGCCGCTCCCAGAGCATCAGGCCATAGTCCACTTCCAACGGGCTGACACCGTCGTTGGCGATGGCGATCAACTGGTGGTTCACCAAAATCGCCGGCACGCTCGGGTGCGCCGCCAACACTTCTTTCGCCCAGGCAATGCCCGCATCCGACACACGCCATGACAGCGACAGCACCAAGAACTGCTGCCCTTCGGCACTGAACAGGTGGTACTCGTGAAAACCGCTGGCATCGCGGCCACCGAAGGTAGGCTGGCGGCGGGCGCGAGCCACATCAAACCATTTCAGATACGGCTCGCTGACCAGATCGCGCGTGGCGTCGGTGCCGCCCACCGGATCACTTTCATAGCCGACGTCCTGCAGCACATCATGGTTACCGGCCAGAACGGAATACGGCACGCCATGGTCTTCCAGCACCTTCATCGCCGCATCAGCCACGGCCCATTGCTGCGGCTTGCCGACCTGATCGACCACATCACCGACGTGAATCACAAACGGAATCTTCAAGGCTTGCGCATGCGCTGCGATCCATTCGGTTTGCGCACGGTACGGCTCGCTGCCATAGCGCTTCGCAAACTGGTTGCCGGTCTCTTCGGTGGCGTAGCGTGAATAAAACTGGGTGTCGGGCAGCACCACGAGACCGAAGCTCGACACCTTTTGCGGCACGGGCACCGCAGGTGCCGGCTCGCCATCGCCATCATCTCCGCCGCCACAGCCGCTCGTCAGCGCACCGGCCGCCCACATCGGCATCAACAGCGAGCCCATGCGCAGCAGCGATCGCCGCTGCAAATCGGGCGCTTGCCCTGCCTCGCCAGAGTCTTTCGTGACGGGATCAAGTGCGGGCCCGGTCTGCGTGCGTTTCGATGACAAAGGCGTCTCCTGAAGAGCGGTCGCAACGGCGTTGCGATCAAGATTCAGGTTAGCGAAGGGTGAAGAAACGACCGTGAAGAATCCGTGACGCTGGCGTGACACCGGCCATCGCTGGCAAGCAGCCCTGTCGGGCAGCGAGGGAATCGCTCAGGCGAATAGGCCCGGTGCGGCATCCGGCCCCAGCTCATCATCCTTGTAAAAGCACGACGGGCAGATCGCGCGGTAGCGTTCGTTGCCGCCGATGAACACCTGCTCGCCTTCCCTCACCCGCTGGCCGCGCGCATCGATGCGCAGGTTGAGCGTCGCCTTGCGGCCGCAGGCGCAGACCGACTTCATCTCTTCGATGTCATCGGCCAGCGTCAGCAAGGCCGCAGCGCCTGCGAAAGCTTCGGCGCGAAAGTCGCTGCGCAGCCCATAGCAGATGACCGGGATGCCATCGACATGCGCCAGCCGATGCAGCTGCCGCACTTGCTCGGGCGTCAGGAACTGCGCCTCGTCGATCAACAGGCAGGCGATGTCGCCATCGAGATGGCTTCGAACGAATTCGGTATCGGCGCCAAAGGTCTCGGCCTCGCGGGCAATGCCCAAACGAGAGGCGATCACGCCCTTACCCGCGCGCGTATCGAGCGCGGCAGTGAAGAGCCGCACCTTCATGCCGCGCTCTTCATAGTTGTGCGCCACCTGCAGCAGCGCAGTGGACTTGCCGGCGTTCATCGCCGCGTATCGGAAGTGCAGTTTGGCCATGGCTCGGAGGCGGTTTTTGATTTGAAGGAAGGAGCAATGCCCGTCGCCCCAAGGTCGACCTGAAATATCGCGGGGTGCTGAACCGATCAAGGACGCGTTGTGCGCAGCTGCGATGGCGCACCGCTCAGCGCGGCGGTCTCTCGGACGGCAGCTCAGCATTGACGCAGATCGGATCAGAGCCGAACGTTTGCCTGGAAGCATCCACCAACGTCTCGCCGGCATCAGCCCATGCTGCGCCTATTTCCCGTTGGGTGTCAGTTCGGGGCGCGTCAATTCGATCGACATCGCATCGCTGCGGAACACGAGCCCTGCTGCCTTGGCGGCGCCAGGAACGAAGCGCAGCGGCGCGCTGGCACCCGGCGGCAAGCCGGGGGTGGTGGCAGCGTCTGCCAGCACCCGAGCTTGTGCGGCGTCCAGCATTGCATCGATGCGCTCACGGTGCTCGCTCTTCGGGCACACCGGGTCTGTGGCCGCAGCATCGCCGGTCACGAGAAACGCCTGGCAGCGGCAGCCACCGAAGTCTTTGCCGCGTTCGTCGCAGTTGCTGCAGGTCTCGTTCATCCAGCCGTCGCCGCGATAGCGGTTGAAGGCATCGCTGTGATACCAGGCTTCGGCGACCGATGTCTCGGCCAGTTTCGGAAATGTCAGCCCCGGCAACATGCGCGCGCTGTGGCAAGGCAGCGCCGTGCCGTCCGGAGCCACGACCAGGAACACCGCACCCCAGCCCGCCATGCAGGGCTTGGGCTTCGCATCGGCGTAATCGGGCGACACCCACAGCACCTTCATCTTGCTTTGGCTGCGCGCACGGTGCGCCACGACCACCGCTTCGGCGGTGCGCAGCTCATCGACGCTGGGCATCAGCGCCGCGCGGTTGTGCCAGGCCCAACCGTAGTACTGCGTGTTCGCGAGTTCCAGAAAGTCAGCCGACATGCTTTCGGCCATCTCGATGATGCGCCCCACATGCGGCAGGTTATAGCGGTGCATCACGCAGTTCAGCACCATCGGATAACCAGCATCTTTAATGATCGCCGCCACCCGCGACTTCAGTTCGAAAGTGCGCGTCGAGCTGATGAAGTCATTGAGCTCACGTGTCGAATCCTGGAACGACAGCTGAATGTGATCGAGCCCGGCCGACTTCAAGCGCTGCGCGCGTGCAGCGGTCAAGCCCACGCCAGAGGTGATGAGGTTGGTGTAAAAACCCAGGCCGCGCGCGTGGGCCACCAGCTCTTCCAGGTCATCACGCAGCAAAGGCTCGCCGCCGGAAAAACCCAGCTGCACCGCACCCAGGGCACGCGCTTCGT
>CAHJWV010000041.1 GCA_903643055.1 Burkholderiales bacterium
ATTTGCAAGCACCATGAGATGGGGCAAGGCAGCACCACCGGCTTGGCCACCTTGGTGGCCGACGAGCTGGACGCCGACTGGTCGCTGGTGCGCACCGAATACGCGCCCGCCAACCCCAAGCTCTACAACAACCTGGCGTTCGGTGACGTTCAAGGCACCGGCGGCTCGTCGTCGATCGCCAACTCGTTCTTGCAGATGCGCGCCGCTGGCGCCACCGCACGCGCGATGCTGGTGGCCGCGGCCGCAGAATCTTGGCGCGTACCGGCCAGCGAAATCACGACCTCGAAGAACGTGCTGAGCCACGCCTCGGGCCGCCACGCCAGCTATGGTGAGATGGCCGAGGCCGCAAGCCGCCAGGCGGTGCCGGCCAACGCCCCGCTGAAAACCCCGGCGCAATATGCGCTGATCGGCAAAGAGCACAGCACGCCTCGCGTCGACTCCGCATCGAAATGCGATGGCAGCGCGGTCTACACCATCGACGTGAAGCTGCCGGGCCTGCTGACCGCGGTGATCGCCTGGCCGCCGTCCTTCGGCGCCAAGCTGGTGTCTTTCGATGCCAGCCGCGCCAAGCTGATCAAGGGCGTGACCGATGTCGTGCAGGTGCCCGAAGGCGTGGCCGTGGTCGCGACCGGCACCTGGGCCGCACTTGAAGGCCGCCGCGCACTCAGCGTGGTATGGGACGAGACATCGAGCACCGGTCTCGACACCGAGCGGCTGTTGACACAGTACAAGGCCCAGTCCACCCAGCCCGGCGCGCCGTTCGCCAAGCCGCAGGCGGCATCCGCAGAGGCAGCGGCCGGCGGGCGCACCAAGAGTGTCGAAGCGGTGTTCGAATTCCCGTTTCTGGCCCATGCCCCGATGGAGCCGATGAACTGCGTGGCCTGGCTGCACGACGGCCTGCTCGAAACCTGGGCCGGCCACCAGTTCCACAGCTTCGATCTGCCGCAGGCCGCCCAGGCTGCCGGCCTGCCGCCGGAGAAGGTCAAGCTGCATACGCTCATCTCGGGCGGCAGCTTCGGCCGACGCGCCAATGCGTGGAGCGACTACACCGTGGCCGCCGTCCACGTGGCCAAGGCGATCGACGGCCGTGCGCCGGTCAAGCTGCAATACACCCGTGAAGACGACATGGGCGCCGGGATGTACCGGCCGATGTTCGTGCATGCAGTGAAGGCCTCGGTCGACACCAAAGGCCGCATTGCCAGCTGGGATCACACCGTCGTCGGCCAGTCGATCATGGCCGGCACCCCAATGGCCGCGACCATCAAGAACGGCATCGACAACACCTCGGTCGAAGGCGTGAGCGAGTCGATCTACGAGCTGCCGATGATGGCGGGCTCGCTCCATTCACCGACGCTCGGCGTCAGGCCGCTGTGGTGGCGCTCGGTCGGCCACACCCACACCGCTTATGTGATGGAGACGATGATCGACGCGCTGGCCCAGGCCGCGGGGCAAGACCCGCTGGCCTTCCGGCTCTCGCTGCTTGGCCGCAGCGAACGCGCCGCAGCGGTACTGAAACTCGCGGCACAGAAGGCGAACTGGGGCCAGGCCCAGCGCAAAGGCCTGGCCCAGGGGCTGGCGGTGCACCATTCGTTCGGCTCTTACGTCGCGCAGGTCGCCGACGTGTCACTGCGCAACGGCAAGGTCCATGTCGAACGCGTGGTCTGCGCCGTCGATTGCGGCGTAGCCGTCAACCCCGACGTGATCCGCGCGCAGATGGAAGGCTGCATCGGTTTCGCACTCGGCGCGCTGCTGTACAGCGAGATCGAGCTGAAAAACGGCCGCGCGGTGCAGCGCAACTTCGACAGCTACAAGGCCTTGCGCATCTACGAGATGCCGAAGGTCGAGGTGCACATCGTCAACAGCATTGCCTCGCCCACCGGCGTCGGCGAACCTGGCGTGCCGCCACTGGCACCGGCGGTGGCCAATGCGCTGGCCAAACTCACCGGCAAGCGCATTCACCGCCTGCCGTTGGCGCGATCGGGGTTGACGGAAGCTTGATGGCTTGAGCGCAGGGGCCAACCACGAGAAGGAGCTGAAGCGGGCGGGCAATCAGGCTGGCAATTGAGCGGAAAGCACCGCTATCGCAAGCCAACCGCCTGAACGCAGCCGCCCTGCCAGGCTGCGTTCACCTTATCGGTTAGCCGATGAACCCGCGCTCAGCTTGTCAACGCGAACTGATAGACGAAGAACTGCTCGTCGCGCTTCCAGCCCGCGCCTTCATAGACCGACTGCGCGGTGAGATTGGTCGTCGCCGTCGACAACATCAGGCGCACGGCACCGACAGCGCGGCCATGCGCCACCGCCGCCTCCAGCAGCTGCCGCCCCACGCCGCCCTGGCGCGCAGCAGCGTCCACATAGAGGTCGTTGAGCACGAACACCCGCGCCAGCGACACCGACGAAAAACTCGGATACAGCTGCGTGAAGCCCACCGGCTTGCCGCCCTGGTGCGCGATGAACACCACTGACTCGCCATGATCAAAACGCGCCAGCAAAAAGGCCCGCGCGGCCGCCAGGTCGCTGGCGCGGCCATAGAACTGGCGATAGCCGTCAAACAGCGACGCGAGTTCGTCGAGGTCAGCCAGGCTTGCTTGGCGAATGGTCAGAGTGGTCATGGGTCGGGTGAAGGTTGTCGGCGATCAGGCAAGGTCAATACGAAGGTTCATTCGGCGCGGGCCAGCAGGCCACCCCGCCCTCAGGGCACCGACGCCGCCTTGCCGTAGTTCGGTGATCGCGGCCCCGGCAGCACGCCATTGGGTCGCGTACCCAGCAGGCGGCTGCCGGCTGTGCCTGCGTACTTGTAAGCCGCATCAGTGGCCGTGTGGATGATCTGGGTGGCCACGGCTTGCACCAGCGCGCCCAACAAACCTGCCTGGTTCCGCTGCTGTTCTGTGGATGAGGCCTGCGCCGTGCCTTCCCACAACAAGATACCGGTCCGCAGGTCGACGATGCGCGCATCGGCCTCCACCACCGTCTCGCTGCTCAGCACGGCGAAGCTGGTGCCGTAACGCTTGACCTTGATGTAGACCGCCGCATCGGCGCCGAAGTAATCGCGCAGCTTGTCGAAGCCGATGGCCTGCGCGTCAGTGGCCGTGTCGACGCCGTTCTGACGCAGCGTTTCGTCCACCAAGGTGACGGGTAGGACGTAGTAACCGGCTTCGGCCAACGGGAGCGTGGCATGCGCCCACAGCGACGGCGTCGCCTTCACGTCGGGCGAATCGTTGATGGGCGGCAGCACCAGCAAGGTTGCGGGCTTAGCCTGGTTGAAAGCGGTGTAGTCGTAAGGCTGCGGTCGCGTGGCGCAGCCGCCTAGCAGCAGGCCGAAAGCCGCTACGGTCAGTGTGATGCGAGTGTTCATCAAGCAGGTTTGTCCGTCTTGCTGGCCGGGGCCGGCGAGTCCAGCCGCTTGAGCAGCTGGTCCATGTAAGGCGTGGATTCGGGGAACGCCGTTTTTTCAGCGGTCCACAGTTCCTGGGCGCGCTGCGGGTTGCCCGCGCCGAGGTACAGCATTCCCAGATGCGCGCGGTAGCCCGGCGGCAGCGCCCAATGTTTTGCACTAACCTTTTCAGCATGAGCTTCCAGCGTGCGGATCTGCTCATCGGGACTCGCACCCTCGCGCAGCAGCGTGCTGTACTGCTGCTGCGGAAAGGCACCCCATTGGTACAGCGGCCTGGCCTTGTGAGCACAACCCACCAGCACCAACAGGCCAGAAGCCAGGGCAACGCCCGCGGCAAGACGTGTAGCAGAGCGCCGCATCACTTGCCCCACTGGCCAGACTCGCGGCCAGCCACGAGATTGTCGACCGCCTCGCGCATGGCCAGGTCCAGCACCTTGCCGTTCAGAGTGGCGTCATAACCTGCTGTGCCACCAAAGCCCAGCACTTCACGGTTGGACAGTTCGTATTCGCCCGCGCCCCGAGCCGAGAACACGACTTCGGAGCTCAGCGTATTGACGACATTCAGCGTGATCTTCGCGTAAGCCACTTGCGTCTTCCCGCGGCCCAAAAGGCCAAACAACTGATGGTCGCCAACTTCCTTGCGGCCGAACTCGGAGATATCACCCGTGATGACATAAGACGCGCCACGGATGGCCTGTGTGGCCCCTTGGAACTTGGCCTCTTGACTGGCCTCGGCCAGGTTGTCGCGGTCCAGTACCGAGAAGCGCTGCGACTGCTGCAAGTGCGCCACCAGCGTGGTCTTGGCTTGGCTGCCGAGCCGGTCGACCCCATCAGAGAACACGCCGCGCATGAAGTTGGAGCGGTTGTCGAACTTGCCGACGGACACCGGAATGCGCGTGCCCGAATAAGCCGTCGAAGCGGCCTGGGTTTTCTCAACGACGATGCTGCGCGAACTTTCGGTGGCGCAACCGACCAGCGCCGTCGAGACCAACGCGGCGACCAAGTATGAGTTCCAACGGCTCATGGAAAATCCTTCAGACGTGTTCATGGGTACTTTTGAGTGGACCAGCAGTCTACGAGAGAACATGCAACGGAAAAGGCGAGCCGCGTCATACCCCTTGAGGACGACGCCACGGAGTTCATATGCGTTCAGCGCCCCTGATCTTCAACACCAACCCACCTACTGAAACCGCGCCAGCATCTGCTCCAGCGCCATCGTGAAGGGCACTTCCATCATCGGCAGGGTCAGCAGCATCGCGACCAAACCCACACCGAGCGTGATCGGGAAGCCGATCGAGAAGATGTTCATCTGCTGCGAGACGCGTGAGATCACGCCGAGCACCAGGTTGACGAACAGCAGGATTGTCACCATCGGCATCGCGATCCACAGGCCGAGCTTGAAGATCTCGGCGCCCCAGGTCTGCGGCTGCATTGCGCGCAGGAACGCGAACGGTTCAGTGCTGACCGGAAAGGCCTGGAAGCTTTGCACCAGCGCGGCAATCATCAGCAGGTGGCCGTTGATGACGATGAAGAGCCAGGCCACCGTGGTGCCGAAGAAGCGGCCGATCGCCGTGCCCTGCCCGCCGGTCGTCGGGTCGAAGAAGCCGGCGTAGTTCAGGCCCATCTGCAGGCCCGCGAGTTCACCGGCGAACTCGATCGCAGCGAACACGATGCGCGCCGAAAAGCCGAGCGTGATGCCGATCAGCACCTGCTGAATGACGGCGAGAAACACCTGCGGGCTGTCGAGCGGAATGACCGGCATCTCTGGCAGCGAGGCCTGCGCGCACACGGTAATCAAAAAAGCCAACGCCACCTTGACGCGCATCGGCACGCTGCGCAGCGACAGCACCGGCACACTGGTGAACAGGGCCAGCGCCCGCAGGAACGGCCACAGCAGTGGCGTGATCCACGCCAGCAGTTGGGCGTCGTTGAAGGTAAGCACGGTGGCTTCAGTTCAAGTTCGGGCCGGGTTCAGGTCAGGCGTCAGATCCACACCGGGTTCGCAGAGATAAGGCTAGCCGACGGCGCTCGGAATCGAGCTGAGCATGCGTTGCAGGTACTCGACCAGCGTGGTCAGCATCCACGGGCCGGCGAAGGCCAGCACGGCCACGGCGGCGATGATCTTCGGCACAAACGACAGCGTGGCTTCATGGATCTGTGTCGCCGCCTGGAAAATGCTGACCAGCAAGCCCACGCCGAGCACGACCAGCAGCACCGGCGCCGACACCATCAGCAGCAGATAGAGGCCTTGCTGACCGACGGTGAAGACTTGTTGGGAATCCATGTGGTTGTCTCTCTGGGGTCGGCAACGGG
>CAHJWV010000042.1 GCA_903643055.1 Burkholderiales bacterium
TCAGCGTCAGCATCATGAAAATGAACGCCTGCAGCGTGATCACGAGAATGTGGAACAGGGTCCAGACGGTACCTGCCACAACATGCCCAATCCCCAGCCAGAACCCACCTGCCAAAGGATTGAACTGCCAAGCCCACACGCCGCCCATCAAGGCGATGAGCATGAACACCAGTTCGCCGGCAAACATGTTGCCGAACAGCCGCATCCCGTGCGAAACCGTCTTGGCGGTGAACTCGATCAGCTGCATCAGCAGGTTCACCGGATAAAGAAACCACTTGTCGCCAAACGGCGCAGCCACCAGCTCATGCGCCCAACCGCCAGCGCCCTTGATCTTGACGTTATAGAAGAGGCAGATCAGCAACACGCTGGTCGATAGGCCGAGCGTGGTCGACAGGTCGGCCGTCGGCACCACGCGCATGTATTCCTTGAAGCCGATCGCCGGGGCCACGCCATGCCAGAGGCTCGGAATGAAGTCGACCGGCAGCATGTCCATCGCGTTCATCAGGAAGATCCAGACGAACACCGTCAAGGCGAGCGGCGAAATGAGCTTGCGGCTCTTCTCGTTGTGGATCACGCCCTTGGCTTGGTTCTCGACCATCTCGGCCAGGATTTCGACCGCAGCCTGAACGCGGCCCGGCACACCGGCGGTAGCGCTGCGCGCCACGCGCCACAACAGGAAGCAGCCCAGCGCACCCAGGAGCACCGAATAGAAAACGGAATCCAGATTGAACAGGCTGAAGTCAACGATGGTTGACTGCTTGACGCTCTGAAACGAAAAGTCCTTTTGCAGATGCTGCAAATGGTGTTGGATGTACTCGCTGGCTCCAGGGCCAGATGCACTGTGAGCAGTGTTCGCTTCGGCAGACATGTCGAATCAGACTCTCGTAGTTTGTATCTCTGTCACCACCGGCGGCCCGCGTTTCTTATGAAGCAGAACCAGCCAGCTCGCCTTTGTGCTCACGATCATTCCTGCCAGCAAGGCCAGCCAGTTCACATCGTGTGCTGCCACCGCAACCGCCACCAACATGGCGACTGCGACAGCGATCTTTACCAACTCCCAGAACATGAATCCCACAGCGGCTGCTGCCGGATTCGTTGCTCTCTTTGTCATTCCCCTGGCCATCAACGCACCAGGAACTACCACTGCGGCAACGCCATACAGCGCTGACCAAGTCGATGCATCGGAGCGTGTGACGCCCCAAACAACCAAGATGCATAACAAGCCCATCAGTGCCTGCATCGCGACGACACGCCAGGGCGAGACCATCGGGAGCTTGGCTTTCAAGACCTTAGCTTCGTCGGAGGTGAGCGTCTTGAAAGGTGCTTCTTCCGCCTCATCTGAGCCCAGGGCACGGCCGTCTGTGTTGGTCATGTCTTGGTTCAAAGGGCGTTTTCAGCTGAGCCGCGGGATTATATACGTGGAAACCCAGCAGTCCTGTCTAGACATGCACCATCACTTCATGTCGGTGCGATGCGGCCCCGGATCGGGGCGGCGATTCTCGTCGCGCTAGCACTCGGGTTGGCGCCAGAGTCAGCCGTAGATATTGGCGGGCAAGCCAGCCACGTCGACCTGCAGCGTCAGCACGTGCCCGGCCCAGGGCTGTTGCGCCGACTCTTCCTGCGGACGCTTCTCGCGCGAGGTGGTGATGTAAAGCGTCTTCAGGTCAGCGCCACCGAAGCAAGGCATGGTCGCGCAACGCACCGGCAAGCGGACCTCGCGCAGCACTTCGCCTTGCTGCGAAAGACGCAGCAGGCGTTGGCCTTCGAACATCGCAACCCAGTACGCGCCTTCGGCATCGACCGCCGCGCCGTCGGGCCGGCCCCCATAGGTCTGCAGATCCTGATCGACTTGCTTCAAAGGGAAGCTGGTGAACACGCGGCGGTTCGCGATGCTGCCGCTTGCAGCCTCGAAGTCAAAGGCATAGATAGTGTGGGCCTTGGTATCGCTCAAGTACATCGTGCGCGAATCAGGGCTCCAGCCCAGGCCATTGCAGACCGTCAACCCATCGCTCATGCGAACCAATGAACCCGCGGCATAACGATGCAAAGACGCGAGTGCCGGATCGCGCGGTTCATAGATCGTGCCGGCCCAGAAGCGGCCTTGCGGATCACACTTGCCATCATTGAAGCGCTCGGTCTTCGGATCGTACGGCGGCGCGGCCAGCGCGGTGCGTTGGCCTGTTCGCGAGTCGAAGCGCCACAAGCCATCGCGCATGGCGATCAGCAGGCCGCCATCGGCCATCGGCGCGATGCTGGCGACATCGGTTTCGAACGACCAGCGGTCATGGTGCTTCGAAACCGGATCGAAGCGGTTCAGCGCATGGCCTGGAATGTCGCACCAGTAAAGCACTTGCTCGGTGGGGTGCCACAGCGGCGATTCGCCCAATACGGAGGCCGGCGCATCGATCGGCGCGATGCGCTCATTCGTCAGGTCAGTCATCACACAGCCGCCACGTCGATCTTCATCCAGCCTTCGGTCGACTCGCCGGCCGCTACCGTGCGAACGCCGTTCGCCGCCGGGTCGGCCATGTGCAAAGCGTCGCTGACATGGCTGACCGGCTCGACACAGAAATACGGCTTCGTGGGCGGCGTATAGACCACGAGGTGCTTCAGCGACGAGGTCAGCTGCAACGAGAACTTCGCGTCGGTGATCTTCGCCAGGCCCTTCCAGCCATCGAAGCAGTGATCGAAATCGAGCTGGGCCACATCCCCATCGATGCCCGCTTGCGGAAGCTTGCGCACCGGCAACTGTGTTTCGTCGGATTCCCAGCGCTCGCTCAACTCGATCGACAGATGGCTGCCTTCGCGCTTCGGGAAATAAGGATGCCAGCCCAGCCCGAACGGCTGCTCAAAGTCGGCCAGGTTCGTCAGCACCAGGCGCACGCCCAGTTGCTGCGGCGTCAACGTGAAATGCTGGTGGGCCTCGAACGGAAACGGCCAATGTTCATCGGGGGTGTGGCGATAACGCAGCACCAACTCGCTCTCGCTCGATGATGCGACCTCCCAGGCGCGCAACCACGCAACACCGTGCACCGAATGCGGGTTGTCGTCGAAGTTCTTCACCGTCGTGTAGTCCTGGCCCTTCCAATGAAAGCGGCGATACCCCAAGCGGTTGGAATAAGGAATCATCGGGAAGCTGCTGCTCAGGCGCGAGGTCGCGAGCTGTGCCGGCTCGGTCGAGCGCATCAGGGGTTCGGTGCCATGCCACAGGCCGGCGATGGAGCCTCCCAAGTCGGGCCGCACGGCCAGGCGCAGCGCGCCTGCACGAAGTTCAAAGATGGAGATCGACGTTTCGCTCATGGAATCCTGGCAAATAAGGTGAGATGAAATCTGCGGGCGATCCTACTGTGTTCAGGCGGCCATCTCGGTCGTCGGCCGCAGGCGCACCCGCCATCGAGCGCGACATCAGAAGCAGCTGACAACCAAGCCACTCACGCATGCCAGGCCAAACCATCGACGCTTGCGGGGATCAACCGAGATCGGCCTTCAGGTAATGCGCGCCGGGGATCGGGTTGTAGTAATACGGTGGAATGGTCTCGAAGCCCAGCGTGGCATAGAGGCCACGCGCGGACTCCATGTCGTCCAGCGTATCGAGCAACATCGCCGAGTAACCTGCGCGTCGAGCGTCATCCAGCAGGCGTTGTGCCATCAGCCGGCCCAGGCCGAAGCGGCGAAACGCCGGCCTCACATAAAGGCGCTTCATCTCACAGGCGTTCGCCACATCGGCATCGGGCATTGGCCGAAAGGCGCAACAGCCTGCCACCTCGCCATCGATCATCGACAACAACAACTGGCCGTCGGGATGCCCGTATTCGCCTGGCAGCGAATCGAGTTCGTTTTCGAAATCCTGAAAGCCGAGGTCAATGCCCAGGCTCTGCGCGTACTCACGAAAGATCAAACGCGCGGCCTCGATCAGCTCATCGGTATCCGGCGTCAACAGTTTGATTTCAGGGGTGTCCATGCGATGTTTCTAAGGCACGAAGCCGCGGCCCATGGCGACGGGTCACAACGGCAAACAGATCACGGTGATGCACATGGCCCGTGGCCCGGTTTCGAACAGCTCATGGACATCTCGAAGACGCAAAGATAACCCGGAGCCGCCACCCCTGCCCGCTGGCCCCACCGCGAACAGATTCATGCCGCGTCAGGCCCCACCCATTGCTCGAAGGCCTGCACTGCGGAATTCTGTTTCAAGACGCTTCCGCTACCATTGCGGGCTGCCCGTCAGGCACCTCTTTTTTGCTGGCGCGTTCGACCGATGTAGGTCGACCCGTCTTGCCGGCCGCACCGCGGCCTTTCACGAGCCCGTTCCGCATGAACTTGTTCTGCTTGCGTTTATCGCAGCGCGTCAGCGCCTTCTCCCTCGCCGCCTCCCTCCCGGTTTTCTTATCGCTCGGCCTGGCTTCGGCGCATGCTGCCGACGACCCGCTCAACAGCGGCACCTTCAGCGCGCCGGTCTATTCGCCCGCGGCCTCTGCCAGCGGTGTCAGTGGCTCCAACACCGGCAATGCCAACGGTGCGGCAGGCAACAACAATCCGCATCAGGGTGATTACTCCGGAGCACCGGGAACACGACGAGGCGATAACGATGAGCTCGCACGCCGCACCGAGCTGCCAGCGGCCAAGCCGAGCGAATACCAGAAGTTCGTCGAAGCCGCGACGGGCCGCCAGTTGCCGGTGTTCGGGTCGAGCTTCTTCGCCGATGCCACCAAAGGCTTCGCGACCGTCGACAACCTGCCGGTCTCGGGCGACTACACCGTTGGCCCGGGAGACGAGATCACGGTGCGCGCCTGGGGCGCGATCGACA
Organism: Burkholderiales bacterium; assembly: GCA_903643055.1. Next base: position 4,808 of record CAHJWV010000042.1, read on the forward strand.
TCGACTACCGCACGACAGTCGATCGCAATGGCCAGGTCAACCTGCCCAAGGTGGGCAGCTTCACGGTCGCAGGCACGAAGGCGTCCGAGCTGGAGAAGCAACTGCGTGCACAGATCGGCCGGCTGTATACGAACTTCAACCTGAGTGTCTCGCTCGGCCAATTGCGCGGCGTGAAGGTCTTTGTCGTCGGACCCGCGCGGCTGCCTGGCGTCTACACCGTGTCGAGCCAGGCGACCTTGCTGTCGGCCGTGGTCGCTGCCGGCGGCCCCGGCCCGAATGGATCGATGCGCAAGGTGCTGCTGC
>CAHJWV010000043.1 GCA_903643055.1 Burkholderiales bacterium
AATTCGATCACCCTGCCGATTCCGTCGTTTCCCGCTTCTTTCGCGAACACCGCGCACTCGGTCCGCGCGAACGCGCCACGCTGGCCGAAACCGTCTACACCGTGCTGCGCAAGAAGTTGCTGTTCGACCATCTGTCGCCTTCCGGCAGCGGGTCGAAAGAGCGCCGGATGGCGATCCTCGGCTTTCACGGCCCGCGCGATTTCCTGAAGAGTGCGCTCAACGACGTCGAGAAGCGCTGGCTGGACAACTGCGACGCCGTCAACGAGGCCGATCTGCTCGAGCGTCATCGTCACAACTTGCCCGAGTGGCTGGTTGCGCCGCTCAAGGCACAGCTCGGCGATGGTTTCTGGCCGCTGGTCCAGAGCCTGCAGCAGCCGGCGCCGCTGGACCTGCGCGTCAACACGCTCAACGACAAGCGTGCCGACGTGCAGGCCGAATTGAAGAAGGCCGGCATTTCGACGCTGCCGACGCCGTTCTCGCCATGGGGACTGCGCGCCGACGGCAAGCCTGCGATCCACAAGGTCGACGCCTTCGTCCGCGGCGCGCTCGAAGTGCAGGACGAGGGTTCGCAGTTGCTGGCGCTCCTGCTGGATGCGAAACGCGGCGAGATGGTGGTCGATTTCTGCGCCGGTGCCGGGGGCAAGACGTTGGCCATCGGCGCGACCATGCGCAACACGGGCCGGCTCTACGCCTTCGACACATCGGCACACCGCCTCGACGCGCTGAAACCGCGGCTCGCACGCAGCAAGTTGTCCAACGTGCACCCCGCCGCCATCGCGCACGAACGTGACGACCGCATCAAGCGGTTGGCCGGCAAGATCGACCGCGTGCTGGTCGATGCACCGTGCTCCGGCTTGGGCACGTTGCGACGCAATCCGGACCTGAAATGGCGCCAGTCGCCAAAATCGGTCCAGGAACTGACGGTCAAGCAGACCGCCATCCTGCAAAGCGCGGCGCGCCTCTTGAAGCCCGGCGGCCGGCTCGTCTATGCCACCTGCAGCGTGCTGCCCGAGGAAAACGAGGTCATTGCCGAAGCGTTTTCGGCTGCCCACCCGGAGTTCGTGCCGCAGGATGCGGGCGAGCTGCTCGCCGGCGTGAAAGTGGCAAATGCCGCGAGCCTGTGCGCGGCCGGCGACAACGGTTTGCGCTACCTGCGCCTGTGGCCGCATCGCCACGCCACCGACGGATTCTTCGCGGCCGTGTGGAACCGCGTCTAGGCGCGTCACTCCAAAGAACAGGAAAACTCGCGACGTATCAAGGATTTAACCCCCAAGTCGAGGGTGCGCCCTTAAAATCACGGGTTACCTGAAGGCTGCACCTTCGTGCCGCCATGGAGACCTGACTCAATGTTGCTTCCTGACTCTTCCGTCCTGAGTGCGGCCATCGACTGGCTCGGACACGGCTTGTGGGACCTCACATGGTGGCAAATCGTGTTGTACACGCTCGTCACCACGCACATCACGATCGCGGGGGTCACGATCTTCCTGCATCGCACGCAGACGCATCGGGCCATGGAACTGGGTCCGATCCCGTCGCATTTCTTCCGCGCCTGGCTGTGGCTCGCCACCGGCATGGTGACCAAGGAATGGGTCGCCATCCATCGCAAGCACCACGCCAAGTGCGAAACCGAGGAAGACCCACACAGCCCGCAGGTCAAGGGCATCGACGAAGTCATGTGGCGCGGCGCCGAGTTGTACCGCAAGGAATCGAAGAACAAGGAAACCATGGACCGCTACGGCCATGGCACGCCCGACGACTGGATCGAACGCAACCTTTACACGCGCTACAGCTGGCAAGGCGTGGGCGTGATGCTCATCCTGAACCTTGCGCTGTTCGGGTTCGTCGGCATGGCTGTCTGGGCCGTGCAGATGATCTGGATTCCGTTCTGGGCGGCCGGCGTCGTCAACGGCATCGGGCATTTCTGGGGCTATCGCAACTTCGAGGCGGTCGATGCAAGCCGCAACATCTCGCCGCTGGGCCTGATCATCGGCGGCGAGGAGTTGCACAACAACCACCATACGTACCCGACCTCGGCCAAGTTCTCGGTCAAGAAGTACGAGTTCGACATCGGCTGGGTCTACATCCAGGCTTTGCAGGCCATCGGCTGGGCCAAGGTGAAGAAGGTGCCGCCGAAGATGCTGATGGGCGATGTTCGTCCGGTGGCCGACGAGAAGACGCTTGAAGCCGTCATCGCGAACCGCTACGAAGTCATGGCCGGCTATGCGCGCGGCATGCGCAGCACGGTCAAGGACGAGTTGGCGCAACTTAAGGCCAAGGGTGCCGATCTGTCGGTGCTCAAGGCGGCTAACCGCTGGCTGCACCGCGACGACGACAAGGTGCCTGCTGCGGCCAAGCCGCACCTCGTTCAGGCCCGGGCCGCGCACCCGGTGATCGACAAGATGGTGACGATGCGCGAAGAGCTGCGCCAGTTGTGGCTCAACACTTCGCAGTCGCGCGAGCAACTGGCCGCCGATCTGGCGGCTTGGTGCCATCGCGCCGAAGCGAGCGGTATTGCCGCGCTGCACGAGTTCTCGGTGCGCCTGCGTGCTGCCCGCGCCTGAGCGTTTTCGCTCCAACGATAAGCCGGCTTGCGAGCCGGCTTTTTTGTGCCCGACGCGAATGTGCAGGCAATAAAAAACCCGCTGGATCGTAGCGGGTTATTTCGTGAAACACCGCGGAACCGGCTTCGCCGGGCCGCTGGTGTTGCCCCCGGTAGGGGGTGGGAGTCGCGACATGAAGTGCGCAGCGACCTGGGGGCGAGCTCTACTTGAGCTTGATTTCCTTGTACTCGACGTGCTTTCGCGCCTTCGGGTCGAACTTCATGATCGACATCTTTTCAGGCATCGTCTTCTTGTTCTTGCTCGTCGTGTAGAAGTGGCCGGTACCCGCGGTGGATTCCAGCTTGATTTTTTCGCGTCCGCCTTTGCTCGTTGCCATGGTGTTCGCTCCTTGATTAGGCTTGACCGCGTGCGCGCAGGTCCGCGAGCACGGCGTCGATGCCGTTCTTGTCGATCAGGCGCAGGGCGGCGCTCGAAACGCGCAGACGCACCCAGCGGTTTTCGGTCTCGACCCAAAAACGACGGTATTGCAGGTTCGGCAGGAACCGGCGCTTGGTTTTGTTGTTGGCGTGGGAAACGTTGTTCCCGACCATCGGGCCCTTGCCCGTGACTTCACA
>CAHJWV010000044.1 GCA_903643055.1 Burkholderiales bacterium
TGCCAAGACGGCACCACCGAGTTTGATGCCCCAGCCAATGCCAGTTGCCTTCGCGCCAACCGGCTGACTGACGACCCGGCGCAGCAAGCCATGCGATGGCGCCAGACTGAAAATGCCGGTCGGCCCAGGCAACTACCCCGTGAACACGTACCATCGCAGCCATCTTCGGTGCTTGGCGTACGGATTGCCCGGCCGCGAGCTTTCGTCAACACAACCTCGCCCTCGCTGATGCCGGTCCCCCGGCGCAGCTCAACCACGAGCAAAGCGAGAAGTGATCACCCCAAAATGGAAGAGCGACACATCTGCGAAATGCGTCGCCTGGGGTATCACCGGATAAGCAACTCGACGGATGCATACCGTATGTGAATGCCGCCGAACTATTTTAACAACCAGCGTTGCTGGTCGCCGCCATGCCAACCCCATTGAATCAACGTGGTGCCGTTGGCTGTCGAACTAGAGTTATCCAAAGCACCACTGGTGGCCTTGTTCCAGATCTTGTAGCTACCATCGGCCTGCTGATCCACCCACCAGCGCTGGTTGTCATTCCGGTTTGATGTCCATTGAACCAATGCCGTACCATTGGCCGAATTGCCAGCAGGAACGTCTAATGCTTTAAAGCTGGACAAGCTGACGATGTTCCAGGAAGTATCTTCGTTCTGAGTAAAAAGCCATTTTTGGTTTTGCCCATAGTTCAAGCCCCATTGAATGGCCGCTGCGCCGTCATTATTCTGGCCGCCGTTGTCGATCGCAATGCCGCTTTGCTTACTCACAATCGTGTGAATGCCGCCAATGGCGTTTGGCTTTGAAGTTGGCGTGAATTGCAGCCAAGCCACAGCGCTCGCAAATTTGCTGGTCACCAAGCTGTCGTCGCTTGGCGTTTGCTCCGCCCAACCATTCCAGGTGATATTGTAATCGTTACGGCGGTGATTCCAAATGGCGTCAGCGTTTTGTACCATCCACGGGTAATAGGTATCCCATTGACGAGTGTCGTTTACGTAATGGCCAAGGCCACGGGCCATTTCATCGCCCCAAGTATTCAGATAGTCGGCGTTATTGCTGATGACGCCGTTGTTCGTCATGTGATTTCTGACATAATCAACCGATTTCTTGGCGTCATTGTAATATCGAACATTGCCGGTCGTCAGATACAGAAGGTGCGCAAAATCTACAAAGGTACCTTGGTTATAAACAGCCGAACCTTTGTCGACGAAATTGTTGCGGTCGATGGTGGAATAAACTTGGCCACTATTGGTATCGTAAATGCGAGTCACGACCCAGTCATATATCTGGGTAGCGCGATCCAGATACCAGCGATCATGGGTGCTTTGATAAAGCATCACGGCCACTTTGCCCAAGCTGTCGTTGGATAACGCTGCTTTGTTGATCGCCCCGCCGGCAGGAGTTTTCTCGGGCTGTTGTTCCCAGATTCCGCCGCCGTTGTATTGGGTGTCCCAGCCGCGGGCCCAAGCCATGTCGAAGCCGTATTTGGCAGCCGTCAGGAATTCCGGCGTCCCCGTCATCTGATAGCCGCGTATCAACGCCAGCGAAAACCATCCGATGTCATCGTTCCAGCCGTCCCAAGCCCACGGCGTCGGCATGTCCTTCAACCATGTCTTGCAGAGTTCGTTGACGAGATTCTTGTGCTCAGGGCGGCCTGTGCGCTCATAGACGTCTTGGATCGCGAGGATGTCCAGCGAGGCAACCCAGCCACCATCGACCTTGTTGTTGTTTTCGATCGCATTCCGGAAATAAGTCTTCCCACCGGAATTGACCATGAAGGCCCGCTTGAAGCCCTCGAACGAAAGATCTGCGCGTTCATTCGCCGCGATGGCAAAAGGGCCCGTGGCCATCAGAATGGCCGCGGTTAGTAATTTCAAATGCTGCATGCGATGTGTGCTCATGTTGTTCTCCAGAGATAACAGGTCAAGGTCAGATTGACAGCGGGGAAAAGTAAAACGATTTCGTTCGTGATCAAAAAAGATCATCCTTCGAATGAAAAATGGAATTGCGCCAAAGCGGAGATGTAAAAAGCTGTCTGCTCCTATACCATCTGGAATTAGGCCGGTTCCCGTTGAAATTCAAACTCCTGTTTAACCAACAAAAATAGTGTAGGCCGCCATTGGATTCAGCGAAGGCTTTGCATATGTAAGTCGACGAAAAAGCCTCCCTGATTCAAATTGTCCCAAATTCAAAAGAGTGTGAGGGGTTGTTTCGGAGTCAAAATTGATATCGTTGTTCTGGATTTCATGCATACGTGTCAGACACTCCTGGGGCAATTTGCAAGTATTAATAACCCGAGGTTCGGACTCAATATCGTCACCTGCAGAGGTCGAATCAGGAAGAAGAGTTGAGCTCTCTTCAACGCTGCAATGCAAATCGCGTTTCGCCAGACGATTGAGGCCAGCGCACTGAACCTCGCCTACAGCCGCCCCTCGGCCTTCATCGGCATGTTTCGGCGAATCATGGGCACGATGCCGGACGGGTATCGCAAGGACCGCCGCTTGGCCATGCGGCCTCACTGGCAAGCGGCGCGACCAGCACAGCCACCTCGGCCTCATTAGCCAACAGCTGCCATCGATGCACTGCGTTAGCCGATCCATCAGATCTTCGTGCCTATCATTCTGCCGGCCCCGGCCCCGTAGGCGTCGTCACCACAACATAACCCCGCTTGGACTCGCCACCCACTTGTTGAAGCCGAAGCGCAGTCGCCACAAGCACGGCACTTGAAACTGCGTGATCTTGCGCGATGATCGACCCCCGCCTTGTTGGCACCCACTTGCGTCAGGTTGGTTCAATGCCCAAAACCTTCTTCAAATCTGTCGGTGCGTTGTTCGTCGTTGCGCTGCTGCTGGCATCGGCGCTTGCGGTCAATCTGATCTGGTTCCGACCGCTCAGCCTCAACCTCTTCTACGAAAAAATCTTCATCCAGTCGCTGTTGGACAACCCGGAATCGCTGACCTCCGTTGGCGTGGCTGAACAGTTTGGCTACCGCAGCCACAACGCTCACCTAGATGACGTCTCGCCGGCCAAGACCGAGCGTGACCTGGTGACCTGGCGGCAGAACCTCGAAGACCTGAGGGCTTATGACTTCGAGCGGCAATCAACGCAGCAACAGCTCTCGACCCGCGTGTTGACCTGGTACATCGACAGCATGCTCGAAGGGGAGCGATTCAGATTCCACGACTATCCGGTCAACCAGCTGTTCGGCATTCAAAGCCAGACGCCCGAGTTCTTGATTGAACAGCATCGCATCACCGATCGGCGTGGCGCAGAAGACTATCTGGCACGCCTCGGCGAGATCGACCGCAAGTTCAACCAGACGCTGGAAGCGCTTGCGGTGCGGGAGCAAAAAGGCATCGTGCCGCCGCGCTTCGTGATCGAACGGGTGTTGGCCGAGATGAAGAGCTTCGCGGGCAAGCCGATCCCCGAGAACCCGCTCTATCAACACTTCACCCGCCGGCTGGATGCACTCGAGGGCCTGGCCCCGACCGACAAGCAGGCATTGATCGCCCGCTGCAGCCAGTTGATGGAGGCCGGCGTCGTGCCGGCGTACCGCAAGCTGATCGCGTTCTTTGAAGACCAATTGCCCCGCGCGAGCACCGATGACGGCGTGTGGAAGCTGCCCGATGGCGATGCTTATTACGCCTACCGCCTGCGCAGCGAGACCACGACCTCGATGACGCCGCAACAAGTGCATGAACTCGGCCTGTCGGAAGTCGCTCGCATCGAAGGCGAGATGGCCACCATCCTCAGCGAACAAAAGCTGCTGCAGCCCGGCGAGTCACCGGCCCAGGCCCTCTCGCGGTTGGGCAATGACCCGCGCTTTCTGTATCCCGACACGGCCGAAGGCCGGCAGGCGGCGCTGGCCGATTACACGAAGATGATCGAAGACCAGCTCGCGCGCTCACGCAGCGTCATCGGCTTGATCCCGAAGGCGCCGATCGAAGTGCGTCGGGTCGCCGAGTTCAAGGAAAAGACATCGCCCGGCGCGTACTACAGCCCACCTGCGCTCGATGCATCGCGCCCCGGCGTTTTCTACGCCAACCTGCGCGACATGAAGGAAATGCCGAAATTCGGCATGCGCACGCTGTCGATCCACGAAGGCGTGCCGGGCCACCATTTCCAGATCGCGCTGGCGCAGGAGCAGGCCGACATGCCGATGTTCCGCAAGGTGCTGTCATTCACGGCCTACGTCGAAGGTTGGGCGCTTTATGCCGAATGGCTGGGCACCGAGCTCGGTGTCTACAAGGATGATCCGCTCGGCAACCTCGGCCGCCTGCAAGGCGAGATGTTCCGTGCGGTGCGGCTGGTGGTGGACACCGGCATCCATTTCAAACGCTGGCCGCGCGAGAAGGCCATTGCCTACATGCTGGACAAGACCGGCATGGCCGAAGCCGATGTGGTCTCCGAAATCGAGCGCTACATTGTCGACCCCGGCCAGGCCTGCGCCTACAAGCTGGGCATGCTGGGCATCCAGGCCGCACGCGAGCGGGCACAGAAGGCACTCGGCATGCGCTTCGACGCGCAAGCCGAGAAAGACTTTCATGACGTCATCTTGCGCGGTGGCGCGCTGCCGCTGGAGATCTTGCAAGAGCAAGTGGACGACTGGATCAAATCGCGTGCGATGTGAACGGCGCCGCCTTGGTTCGAGGCCGAACCAAGTCAGTCACCCAAGTCATCGCCGAAGCAGCCGGCAAAGTGGCGGTTCAGGCTGCGGCCAGCGCGATGGCAAACGCCACCGGCGCAAGCAGCCCTCAGCGTCTGCGCTGCGCCACCCTCACCGCGTTCAGCCCATCCGACAGGCTGAACTCGAAGCGGCCACCGGCCGGCAGGGAGGCAGTAGGCAGCTTCGCACTGCCGCCTTCCAGATCGACGCCGAGCACCGAGCGGCTTTCACCCACGTGGGTGACGGTGAGATAACGGTAAGCGTTGTGATTCCAGCTCAGTTGCAGTACCCCCTTTTTCTCTTTGACCTGCACAGGCGACTTCGGCAACACGCTGGCAGCCATCGCATGCGCTTCGGTTCGCATCAGCACCCGATCGCCGTTCAGGATCGACAGGCTGAAGATCGGGCCGGGGTGCGGGATGGTGAAACCGAAGTGCTGCTCCGCAGGCAAGTGATCGATCTGACGCGGCGCAAAGCGATAGTCGAGCAAACCTCGCGCCGTCACGATGCGCAGCAGATAAGGCCCGGCTTCAGGCGCACGGGCCTGGCCCCAGCTGGCCTTGAGCGGCGTCAACTCCGCCTTATCGGCACCCCAAATCTGCCCGCTGATCAAAAGCAGCTCTTGCGGCGCAGCAACCGCGCTGGAGGCGTCCGGCGCCTGCCCACCGGTCGCCAGAGATACCGCCACCGCAGCGGCAGCGAGGGGCGGGGCCGAGGCCTGCGCCACCACCGGTGGGTTCTGCGCAGGGGCAGATGGCATGTCAGCGTTGAAATTCATCATGAAAAGACAGCTCCATTCGGGCACGGCCGAGCTTCGGCCCCAGCCAGCTTATCGCGCGCTTCATTTCGGATGCCAACAGGAGCCGATCTCAGCCGGCTCCGTGCCCCGCGGCGTGATCGGTGGGCGGTGTTGCATCTGCCCCATCCGCAGGCAACTGAATATTTCATTCATCGGCCCGGTCAGTGACCACCCGTAAGCTGTTGCTCATGCACATTCCGAAGATCATTGGCCTGGATGCCGACGACACGCTCTGGCACAACGAAACCCTGTTCCGCCTGACCCACGACCGCTTCAACTCACTGCTGGCGCGCTGGGGCGATGCGGCCACGGTTGAAGGTGCGCTCGCTGCGGTGGAGCACCGCAACCTTGGCGTCTATGGCTATGGCGCCAAAGGCTTCACGCTGTCGATGATGGAAACCGCGCTGCAGCTCGGCGGCGATCAGCTGCCCGCAAGCGTTCTGGCGGAGATCCTGCAAGCTGGGCGGGAGTTGATGCGCCACCCGATCGAGCCGCTGCCCGGTGTCGCCGAGGCATTGCAGCGGCTGGCCGAGATCGCGCCGCTGTTGCTGATCACCAAAGGCGATCTATTTCATCAGGAGAGCAAGCTGGCCGCCTCCGGCCTGGGCCGCTTTTTCTCGGGTGTCGAAGTGGTC
>CAHJWV010000045.1 GCA_903643055.1 Burkholderiales bacterium
CCTGTTCGCCAAAAAAACGAAGATGGTTTTGCGCGGTCTGGATCGCAAAAGAAGCGCTGCGAGGAAAGAGCGCCTGTTCATAGGCCGCCAGTGCGGCCTCGATGTCACCGGGATGGTCGCGCAGCTGGCCCAGTTCGGCCCCGTCGTAGAGAGCCAGGTTGGCGCCCTGGCCTGCGAAAGGCGACATCAGGTGCGCGACATCAGGTGCGCGGCATCGCCCAGGAGCGTCACGCCGGGCTTGCGATCCCATCAGTGCTCCACCGGCAGGGCATCAATGAGCCTGACGATCGGTGCGGTATCGCTGGCGGTGATCAATGCGCGAAGCTGCGGGGCCCAATCGGCAAACTCGTTCGAGATGAGACGAAGTGCATCTGATGGCCGGCTGAAGTCGATGGCGCTGATCCAGGCTTCCGGCTTGTTCAATGCGACGTAGGTCTGCAAGCTGCCGTTGGCGTGGTGATGCGCCAGGATGCCCTGGCCCGGCTCGACCGCCATCAGCGTGTCGCTGCCGATGGCCTGCGCGATGGAGCGGTGTTGGGTCGCGCCGTCAAACAGCCGGGTTTCGATGAAAGCCGTGCCGACGTAATCGGGCTTGGCCGCCGACAACAGCGGGCGCACTCGCGACCACGCGCCATCGGCACCGACCAGCAAATCCGCCGCGGTGGTCAAGCCATTGGCGAAGACCTGTGGGTGGTGTGCATCGTCGAGGCGGCGGGCCTGCGTGAGCTTGCTGCCCCATCGGATGGTTCCCGCGGGCAGGGACTGGATCAACAGTTGGCGCAGCGCGCCGCGATCGACCTCCGGCTTGGCCGTGCTGCCGGAGCCGGGCTTGTCGAGGAGAACGACGCCGTGCTCGTCGACAACCCGCTTGGCATCTTCTCCCGGAAGCGTGAGGGCCAAAAACTCATCGAAGAGACCCGCGGCCTTGAGCGCGAGTTGCCCGTTGTCGTCATGGATGACCTGGCAGGAGAGCTCGGTAGCGTGTGTGCGATTGCCTGGCAGCTTGGCTTGAAAGCCATGCCACAAACAGCGGTTTTTCGCGGTCTTCGGCAAGAAGTTTCGCACAGACAAGACGCACACGGCGCGATAAGCCGTCGAGCCCAGGCCAGCCTATGCGTCTGCGCTGTGCCAAGGCCGTGCCTGCGTTGAGTTGAGAGATAACTCAACAAGCAAGGGGATGGATTCTTATCTGTGCCGCAGCATATCTGCCGATGAAAGCGCAGCGCACATCACAGCAAGCGCTCCGACAGAACCCTGAATCGAACAGAGGGAACGACGAAGCACAACGGTGGCCCTTCAGCTTGCAGCGAATCCAGGAACGGGCACATCACGGGGCTGCCTGCGAGCTGCGCCGGAAGGACCTTGGAAACGTCGATGGGCAAATCAATTTCGCCGAAAGCAAGCCGACCGCAGCGCTCGACCGGCGCGACCGCTGCGTGTTGGCAGGTCAGAAATTGGACGGCATCGCGCCAAGATCCGAAAGCAGCTTCAAAGCGGGAGCTCAGCGTTTCGTCTTGGCCCACGCGCACGGAGCAGGTCAGAGATGGTGCACTGCCCTGTCCGCTGGAAATCTCAGTGTGGAAGACGCTGCCCTGGCGGACATGGACAAATCGGTCGGCCAGGTGAGTCGGCAAGGCATCGCTGAACAGGCGCGTACCCAGCGTGTAAGCGAGACTGTTCATCACATTTTTCAGGAACAGCACCATCGGAACTGGAGGCGCTCCCGGCGGGGCGTGTTCCAGATAGAAGCGCCAGTTGCTTTGAAGGGGCCAGAGGCACCATTTTCTCAAGGAGCCCAGGAAGGCTGGCCCGAAATGCCCGTGCTGGTAGGTCAGTACGGTGAACGCTGTCAGCCCCTGTCGCTGCCACACCTTCACTCCCGGCGGAATCAAGGGTCGACAGGCCTCGACCGGCACCAACCAAGTGAGATAGACGACGTCCGTGACATCGCTTTCCAGCGTCAGGAACGGACATCTCGACATCACGGCTTGTCGCGCAGCCGCCAGCCATTTGGCATTGGCGGCAGCTTCAACCAATCGGCCGGTAATGCCCGTTCGAGGATGGCGATAGGTATGGGGCGGCATCAAGTCTGGTACAGGCCCCGAGGTTCGACACAGGCGACATGGCCGGGATCCGGTCTTTTGATGGACAAGCTGAGCATCACTTAGCAACTGCCAGTGAAGCGCCATTCGGCAGCGCCCCGGCCCTCAAGACGATTGCCATCAGATTCGCGTCTCGCTCGCTGGGCACCGTGACGGTGATGTCACGAACGAGTTCGTTGTCTATCTTGGGTCGAGAAATCAAGCGTCCATTCCAATACACGGAAACAAGCTTGCCGATCAGTGTCGAACCCCGAACTTTCAACCTTGAGACACCCGCCTCATTCAGGCGCAACGCCAGTTCCGCGCGCCCGTTGTTGACAGGCTGGGCATCAGCGACATCGGACTCACTGAGTAGAAGGTCTGATGTGGGTTCAACCACAACTCGAAACTGCCGGCCAGAAAAACCAAGCGCCTCGGTCAAGGCTTGTCAGGTGTCCAACCTGAGGTAGAGACCTTGATGACATTTCCATCAACCTGCGAGGAAGTCGACCCCAACCATCTGCACGAAGTTCATCCACGCGAGCCTGAAGTACTTTCGCCACCAGAGGGGTATTTGCCACAGGGATGCCTGAAACCTGAATGGTCATCAGAGGCTGCTTCAAAAAGGAGCAGGTCTGCGTAGCGGCTAGAACGGCAGAGAAGGTAGATATGAACGGTGCGTAAAAGCATGTCTGAAGTTGAGCGTTTGAATTCGGCAACGATGGGAAATGAACTGCAGCCCCGTCACCTCGCCCTCTGCCCGGAAGCCGAACGCGGAGGCGCGACTCGAAGGCCCACGCGGGTGTTTTCCAGCTCGTAGAGATAAGCCGCGCGGCAAGCCTTGCCGCGCGGGCTGGCACGCAGCACCTCATCGGCGTCAATTTCTTTCATACGCCGGCGCAGTTCTCTCGCCATCTGCGTGATGGTCCAGCTGGCAGACGAGGCACAGATCTTCGGGACTTCATCGACCGAAATGAGCGCAAGGACGATTCCGGGGCACTGCCCGGCGGCGGTGCGCAAAGACTCTCGGTGCGCCGACACGGCCTGAGTGCCGCCCCGGGACAGCCTGGCCGACAGGCTGACAGCGGGCAGCTCGCAGCCGGCGGTGCGCCGATTCAGCGTGACCAGCGCCGCGGGCCACTGTGTGATTAGCGCGACATTGACCGATTCAACGCCTTCCGTTGACAGGCGCTTTTCCAGGTCGGCCACATCGGGTGTGGATGTCATCGCGGTCACAGGAAGTAGCGCGGACAACAACAAGGCAGTGAGCATGGCGGAGGTCGAGCCCGAGGTTTGAGGCGAGATGCTCACGGAGCATGCTTAGTTTTTTACCGCAGACCGGATCGTCACTTGCAGCGTGAAATCGGGATTGTCCACCGCCTCACCGGTGGACCGAAGCTCGTAGATGCCTGGCGCCGCCGCATTGAAATCGTCGAGCATCGGCGGCATGCGCCAATTTTCGCCCTCGTTGACGCCGGCAAGCGCGATCTCGATGCCGGTAGAAGAGATCTCCTCGATGCGCCCATGGAGCTGCTCTTGATGTTCGAACTCGCCTTCGGAGCTCAGGTGCGTGACACCGATCAGAACGTACTTCCCGACGAACCCGTCAGCAAAGCTTTGATCAAAGTCGGGATCGGGGTCTCCGCTCCATGATTTTCTCGGTGACATGTTCGCGCTGATCCAAGGTTGAGCTAAGCCGCAGCCTTGAGCGTAAGGCAGAGCCCGGCGCGTCGCAACGCGAGATTCTGCTTTGTGTGCTGCCATGGCCACCCGTGCCGTCACGATCAGGTGGGGCTGAGCTTGTACATGACATCGGTGCGAAGCACATACTTGATGCCGCTTTGCACAGCCGAACCCTGGTGCCGAAGGCGATGCGGAAACACGAGGGCCGCCAGACTCAGCTGGCCCAACGCGAGGTGAGTTTGGCTGACAAGAGCGAGTTGCCACCGGGCGCGGCCAATGCCTCCAGCGTTGGCCAATGGACCGGCGTGGCCGATTGGCCCTTGCTGGCCTTGCATGCAACACTGCTGCCCGACGGGCGTGTACTGAGTTATGGCACCGACGGCTCCGGTCGCCAGACGGGTTATTTCATCTATGACGTCTGGTCGCCACAAGACGGGCTCGGTACCGATTCGCACTTGACCTTGCCGAACCGCACCGGCACCGACCTGTTCTGCTCCGCGCAGCTGCTGTTGCCTGAGAGCGGCGACGTACTGATGGCTGGCGGCGACCGCACTGCCGGCACTGCGTCGCTGAATATGGCGAATGCCGATGTCAACCTGTTCAGCAGCGCGAGCGCGCAGCTCACCCGGCTGCCGCAGACGATCAACCGCGTGCGCTGGTATCCGACGACGACGCTGGCCGATGGCCGCGTGCTGATCCAGGGCGGCGCCACCCAATACCAGCCGGTCAAGGCCCCGGTGCTGACGCCCGAGGTCTATGTGCCGGGCCGTGGCTTTGCGCTGTTGAGCGATGCCACCA
>CAHJWV010000046.1 GCA_903643055.1 Burkholderiales bacterium
CTCGCGCAGCGAAAAGCCGCAGTCCACCAGCACGCGGCTGGTGGTGCTTCCACTGCGGGCTTCGACCAGCGTGGCGTTGCCGCTGCTGCCGCTGCCCAGGCTGCAAAAGCGCATCATGCGGCGATGCGCGCGAGCCTTATTTCAGCTCGTCGACCAGCAGCTTGATGATGCGCGTGCCAGCGTCGCCGTTCTCCGGCTCGCCTTTGGTGTTGAGCACCGACACGATCGTCTGGTTGCCTTCGCCCTTGACGCTGACGCGATAGCGAACCGGGCCGGTGAGCTTGTTGGCATCGCTGCTGAACAGGCGCGAGAAGAAGCCGGGTTCCTCCTTGCCGGCCTGGGCCGGATCGACATAACGCACAAAGTACAGGCCTTGCGCACGGTCACGGTCTTCGACGGTGAAGCCACTGCGGTCCAGTGAAAGTCCGACGCGGCGCCAGGCTCGGTCGAAGCTGTCATCGACCTGCAGTGTTGCAGCCGGCCGGCCTTCGATGATGCGCGCACGCGTGGGCGCGGCGGGTGCGTTCTGCTCGGCGACCGCTGCCTTGGCGACGGCTTCCTTGACGCCCAGCTTGACCATCAGGCGCGACAGGAACTCGCTTTCGAGTTGAGGGTCGCTCGGGCGGGGCTGCCAAACGACGGTTTCCTTTTGCGCACCGGTCGCGACTTCTTCCATCCCGCGGTGGGTGATGTAGATCTCGGAGCCGGTCGGCGTGCGTTCGACGCGGGTGCGGAACTTGTCGCGCTCACCGGTCGAATACAGCGAATCGACCAGCCGGCCCAGCGTATTGCGGATCAGGTCGCTGGGCAGCTTGGCGCGGTTTTCGGCCCAGTCGGTTTCCATCACGCCGACTGCGGGTTCGTCGACCGACAAGGTCAGGCCGCGGTCTTTCCAGAAAGCCTGCAATTGCGGCCACAGCTGTTCCGGCGTCAGCGGCGTGCTGAGCCAGCGTTGCGTGCCCAGCCGCTCAATGCGGAAATCACCGACCGTTTGCGCGGCGACGCTCGAAGCGGCGCTGGCGACAGGCAAGACCGCCGTGGCGGGCGACTGCAAGGTCGAGGCGCTGATGGTGCCGGCCTGCGGCGCGTAGCGCGGGTCGACGGCAAGCTGCGTCAGATCGGGCGGCACGTCGAGCGGTGTCGGCTTGGTGCTGGCAGAGCTGCGGTAGTCGATCTTGTCGCCGGACACGAGCCCTTCGACCGAACTGCAGGCTGCCAGGGACATGGCCAGCGCGGTGGCGACCGAAAGGGTACTGAGGGGAAAGCGAGTCACGTGGTGCATCTCCGAGGGGGCGGGCCGCGATGGCGCTGCCGTTCGAGCCGATTGAAAGGTGAGAGAGAAACGGGGGATGGCCGCGTGTTCCAGCGGCAGCCCGTCAGAGTAGACCCGACTCACGCAGCGCTTGTTCCACCACCGTTTGAGCGGAGGGGCTGAGGGGAACCAGCGGCAGCCGCGTCGTGGCGCCGCAGCGGCCGAGCCGTGCCAGCGCCCATTTGGTCGGTGTCGGGCTGGATTCGATGAACAAATGCTTGTGCAGCGGCAGCAGCTGCAGATGGATCTTCGCGGCTTCGCGGGCCTGGCCTGCCACTGCGGCCTTGCACAGCTCATGCATCGCGCGCGGTGCCACGTTGGCCGTCACGCTGATGTTGCCGTGCCCGCCGAGCAGCATCAGCGCCACGGCGGTCGGGTCATCGCCCGAATAGATCGCGAAGCCTTCCGGTGCGTGCTTGATCAGCGTGCAGGCGCGTTCGATGTTGCCGGTGGCTTCCTTGATACCGACGATGCCGGGCAAGGCGGCCAGGCGCAGCGTGGTCTCGGGCAGCATGTCGGCCACGGTGCGGCCAGGCACGTTGTACAAGACCATCGGAATGTCGACGGCCTCGGCAATCGCCTTGAAGTGCGCGTACATGCCTTCTTGCGTTGGCTTGTTGTAGTAAGGCACGACCGACAGCGTGCAATCGGCGCCGACCTTCTTTGCGAAGCGCGACAGCTCGATCGCCTCACGCGTCGAATTGCCGCCGGTGCCGGCCATCACTGGCACCCGGCCGGCCGCCTGCTCGACCGACACGCGGATGATTTCGCAGTGCTCTTCGACTGACACGGTGGGCGACTCTCCGGTCGTGCCGACCACACCGAGGCAATCGGTGCCTTCGGCAATGTGCCAATCGATCAGGCGACGCAACGCGGCGTAATCGACGCTGCCGTCTTCGAGCATGGGCGTCACCAACGCGACGATGCTGCCAACTATGGGTTTCATGCAGGTTCCTCGGAATCCAAGGATTTTACTCACCCGAAGCGTGGGCCTGGTGCAGCTTCAACATGGCATGCATGCAGACCCGGCGCGGGTGGGGTTGAAATGGCGTTCGGCGGCTTGATGGCTGACAGCCGCCTGGGGCTACGGCGCAGGCCATTCTGCGAGTTCATGCAAAAGAAGGGGCGGCAACGCAGGCTGAGGTCAAGAAACGCAAAGCTGGCATCGACCCCAGGTTTGCGTTGGTACGTGCCCGCTGGATGAGCGATCTAACCTGATATTAACGTGCAGCCGAAAGCGTTGATGCCAGGCTTGGATCACCCCCAAAGGTCAAACCATCAGAAGCGGAAACCGAGCTTCACGCCATAGCTGACGGCGTCGCCGGTCTTGTCGGTTTCGACGGCGATGTTGGTCAGCCCGAAGTTGAGGTTGACGCCAGCGAAGACTTTGTTCTGGGTGAAACTTTCGCTGCTCAGGCCGGCGCCATCGGGCTTGCTCTTGACGGCTACGATGCCGGCGCCGGCGTATGGGGTGACGAACGCGAAGCCCTTGGAGACGGAGACGTCCAAACCGCCGGTGCGCACGCTCAAGGCATCGACGCCGGTGAGCGTCGAGACACTGGCGCGCAGGGCCACTGCCGGGAAGACCACGTCGCCCGGAATCACTGCCCAACGCACTTCGCCACCGATCACGGTCAGGTTGGTCGACGGCACGGTAGCGATCGACGCGCCGATGTCGATGTTGAACGGCAAGCCCTTGTGCAGGCGCAGGCTCGGCATGGCCAAGGTCGATGGCACGCTCGATCCACCGGCGGCCTTCTCCCACACGCCGCGGTTTTCGA
>CAHJWV010000047.1 GCA_903643055.1 Burkholderiales bacterium
GCGCGCGCGGCCGGCAGCGTGACCGCCGCGGTCGGCGCAGCCTCAGCGATCGATGGCGCGGCCAACGGCGCCGGGCGAGTGCCCAACAACGTGTTCAGCTTCGCGGCATGGGCCTGCACAAAATAGTCGGCCAGCTCGTCGATGCTTTGGTATTCGAAGAACAAGGTCTTGGCGAGGCTGCCGAAGCTGGCTTCGAGCCGGCCTGTCAGGTTCATCGCCAGAATCGAATCGATGCCGTAGTTCTCCAGCGCCGCACGCGACTCGATGCGCTGCACCGGAATCTTCAGCACCGTCGAAAACTCCTGGCGCAGGAACTCGCGGGTCTTTGCCGTGAGTTCGGCGGTGGGCAACGGGGAATCAGCGACTGCCGCAGGCTTGGGCTGCGCTGCGGTCGCGATCACGCCGGCAACCGATGACGCAACCGGTGGTGTGCAGGCAGGCAGCGCCGGTGCCGTGCGCGGTGCATTCAACGCACGCCGCAGCTCGGCGGCCTGGCCGTGCATCACCATCAGGTGGCTGTGCGGCAAGGCGAGGCTGCGGTGCAGCGCGCTCACGCCTTCGGCCGTGTCCATCGAACGCAGCCCGGTGCGCTTTTCGAGCTGCGCCATGCTGGCCGCGTCGGCGTGCATGCCGCCTTGCAGCCAGTGCGGCCACGCCAGCGCCAGCGTGCGCCCGTGGCGCAGGCCTGCGGCCACCAAGGCGTTGCGGTGACTGGCGAACTGTTCCATGAAGCCATTGGCCGCCGCGTAGTCGCACTGGCCCACGTTGCCGGCCCACGAAGCGATCGACGAGAACAGCAGCAGAAAGTCCAGGCCCAGCGCCTGGCTGGCGCGATCGAGGTGTTCGGTGCCGGCCACCTTGGCTTGCAGCACCTCCGCGAACTGGGCGCCTGTCTTCTTCAGGATGAAGTCATCGCGGACCACGCCCGCGCTGTGAATGATGCCGTTGAGCTGGCCGTGCGCCGCGACGATCGAGCCGATCAGCGCCTGCACTTGCGCCGCATCCCCCACATCGACCTGCCGGTATTCCACGCGTCCGGTCTGGCGCAACGACTCGAGCACCGCGAGCTTGGCACCAGAGGGCACTGTGCGGCCGGTCAGCACGAGCCTGGCACCCGCGGTGCATGCCAGCACATCGTTAGCAATCAACTGGCCCAATCCACCCAGCCCGCCGGTGATCAGATAAACGCCGTGCTCCTTGAAGTTGCAAGGTGGCTCGGCCAGCACTTCGTTGACGCTGTGCCAGCGCCGCACCCAACGCTCCCGCCCGTGGTAGCGCACCAGGCGCTCCGGAGGATGCTCCGGCGTGTCATGAGCCTCCTGATTCAGACGCCATGCGAGTTCGGTGACCGGCAACTCGGCATCGACGATCAGCACCTGGCCGCGCACGACCGGGTTCTCCAGCGACGCGGTTTCAAACAGCCCCGCCAAGCCGGCCAGCAGGTGGGCACGGCCCCCGTCGACCGCCACCAGTTGCACAAGGCCCGTGCCTTGCGGCCGGCTCTGCATCACGCTGCGCAAGGCTTCGAAGCAAGCGAGCGCGACGGCCGCATACGCTTGCGCCGCGCTGGCCGCAAGCGGCATCGGCAAGGCCTCGCAGTGGCTGTTCGGCAGCTCGGCTTCGAGCCGGGCCGCGTCGACATCGGGCAGGTTCAGCATCAACACCCGGCGCGCTGGCGCCGCTGCTGCAACGCTCACTGACGCCGGTGCATCCACGCGCTGCCAGGTGGGCGTGGCCAACAAGGTTTCGGTGCACGCCGCTTCGGCCGCAACGCGCGCACTGCGCGGCCGCTGCGACAGGGCCTTGATCCGCTGCAGGGCCTCGGGCTTGGACAGCGTTCCGGCGGCCAGTTCACGGTAGATTTTCGCGAGCTCTTGCTTCATAGATTCCCGAGTTGCAGGGCGTCGTCGGCAGAGATCTCGTTGCTGAGAATGCCGGCGATGATGGACTGGTAATGGGCCTCATCGAAGGACGAGCTGCCTTCCATGGGCCGCGAAGAAAAACCGCGCATCTGCACGCAGACCTTGCCGTCGGGTTCGCACAGGTCGATGTCGATCTTGGTCAATGCCGAAGCCGCCGTGCCCGGGGCGCCAGGAGAATGGCGGACCCACGCGACCATCCGATCGCTGCAGGCAGAGATCACCCGCAATGATTCGATCGCGAACGGTAATGAGGGCGTGGCGTCGAGCTCCATCGCCTCGTTGATCAACGCGATCGAGCCTTGCAGCGCGCTGTCCATCAGGCTCGGGTGCAGCACGAAGCCGGCACCCGCCCCGCGTGCGGCGTCGGGCAGCTGCAACTCGGCCAGCAATTGCCGTTCGCCGCGATGCAGCGCCGCGATGCCCTGGAAAGCGGGGCCGTATTGCAGGCCCATCGCGGCGAACACCGGATAAAGCTCGGCAGCCGTCAGCCGGCCTTGCGTCATCTGCGCACGCAGCGCATTCAGGTCAAGCCGCAGGTTGGCGAACTCGCTGCTGCCGGCCGCACCCGGCACCACACAGCTGCCCTGGCAATGCATCACCTCATCGCCGCCGTCGGCATGGCTGTAGATCTCGAACTCGATCTGCTCGCCATGCTCGGAGAACACCGCAATCGTGACGCTGCGCGGCTCGGCCACCGTGATCGGCTGCGCCCAGGCCACATGGCGCAACTCCAGGTGCAGCGAGACCTTCTCGGCCCGCATCGCATCCGTCAGCGCGGCGCGTGCCATCTCCAGGCATGCCACGGCCGGCAACACCGGCTGCCCGTTGACGCGGTGATCGTCGAGGTAGAACTCGTTGCCGATCAGGCGCGTCGTGTAGCTTTGCTGGCTGAGGTCAGAGGTATTGCTGTGCAACAGCGGGTGCAGGACCGGCACCGCGCCCTGCGCCAGCCGCAAACCGCGCGAGCGCGGTGACGCGCTGCGTTCCACCCAGCAGCGCTCCTGCGCGAACGGGTAAGTCGGCAAGGCCATGCGGCGTGGCGCCAGGCCCGCAGGCGCGCCGCTGTACAGCGGGCGCCAATCGAGCTCGAAGCCGCGCACCCACAGGTCGGCGATCTTCGGCAGGTCTTTGCGCAGCAGCCATCGCTCGATCAGCCCGCGCATCTCGTCGTCGCCGGCAAAGGTGGCCAGCAACTCATCGTTGCGCGAGGCCTGCCCGCGATAAACCCCGTCGGTGTGCGCCGGGCCTTCGAGCCAGGCTTGCAGCTTCTCGATCAGCTCATCGGCCGAGCTGGCGATGAAGCCGGCGCGATGGTCCATGCCATCGCGGCCTAGCTGCAGCGTGTGGGCCAGCCGCGTCAGATCCAGCGTGTCTTGCTGACGCTGCACGAAGCTCAGCAGGCCGCGAACCGCCTGCCTCAGTTGCGCTTCGGTCTTGGCCGACAACGGAACGAAGACCCGCTCCTTCGGCGCGAATGCAGACGGCGCCAGCGGCTGGGCCGCATCGGTCGACGCCACATGCTCTTCGATCACGATGTGGGCGTTGGTGCCCGAAAAGCCGAACGAGCTGACGGTCGCCAAGCGCGCTTGATCGCTGACCCACTCGCGCAATTGCGTGTTCACGCGCAGCGGCGAGGTCTCGAATTCGATGTGCGGGTTGGGCTGGCTGTAATGGATCGACGGCACCAGCGTGCGGTGCTGAATGCACAGCAGCACCTTGATCATGCTTGCCACGCCGGCCGCAAAGCCGGTGTGGCCGATGTTGCTCTTCACCGAGCCCAGTGCGCAGTGCGGCCGGCCGGCCTCGGCTGGCCCGAACACCGAATTCAAGGCACTGACTTCGATCGGGTCGCCCAGCGGCGTGGCGGTGCCATGCGCTTCGACATAGCTGATGCGCTTCGGGTCGATGCCGAAACGGCTGTAGACCTGCTGCATCAACTGGACCTGCGCCTTCGAACTGGGCGCCGTGATGCCGTTGGTCTTGCCGTCTTGGTTGGTGCCCGAACCCTGGATCACACCCAGGATGTTGTCGTTGTCGCGCTCCGCCTGCGACAGGGCCTTCAGCAGCAGCACGCCGCAGCCTTCGGAGAACACGATGCCGTTGGCCGATGCATCGAACGCGGCGCTGCGTCCATCGCGTGAAGGCATGCCGACCTGGGAGGTCAAAATATGGCCGATCGGCGTGGCCAGCAGGTTGATGCCACCGGCAAGCGCCAGTGGGCTCTCGCCGCTGCGGATGCTCTCGCAGGCCAGATGCACCGACACCAGCGACGACGAGCACGCCGTGTCGACCGCCAGCGCCGGGCCCTTGAGGTTGAGGTGGTAGGAGATGCGTGCGGCCAGGATCGCCGTGGACGAGCCCATGAACGCCGCGCCACGGCTGTCTTGCCCCTCTTCGGCCAGCACGCGGGTGTAATCGCCGCTCGCGCAGCCAACGTACACACCGCAGGCCTGATGGGACAGCGCACTCGGCGCGTAGCCTGCGTTCTCGATCGCCTTCCAGCACTGCTCCAGGAAGATGCGCTGCTGCGGGTCGATCAGCTCGGCCTCGGCCGGAGAGATGCCGAAGAACAGCGCGTCAAAGGTGTCGATGCGGTCCAGAAAGCCGCCCCACTTCGAATACGAGGTGTGCGGGTGGCGCGGATCGGGGTGGTACCAGTCGGCCTCGGCGCCCCAGCGGCCCGCGGGCACTTCGGTGACACAGTCACGGCCTGCCTTCAGGTTGTCCCAGAAGGCATCGGCGCTTTCGCTCTCGGGAAAGCGGCAAGACATGCCGATGATCGCGATCTTCTCTTCGGCCCGTGAGCCCGGCGCAGCGGCCGGGCTCGGCGCCACGCTGCTGCGCGGCAAACGCTTCAAGGCCTGCGCCTGCTGCTGCAAAACGTGGCTGGCCACGCGTCGCAGCACGATCGAATCGACCACCATCACCGGCTGGCCCTGGCCATTGACGATCTCGAAACCGTACTCGATTGCGTCGTGCCCGAGTTTCAGCACCTGTGCATGGCAGCGGTAGTCGGCCTCGTCCATTCGGCCCAATACCTGAACCCTGCCCAGGCGATAAGGCAGGAACTGGTCGCTGCTGGCGCCGTGATATCGCGCCGCCAGCCAGCCCGCATGGTTGATGACGGTGCACAGCCCGCCATACAGCACGAACGGGTTGGCGATGAACCCGAAGCCGTGCTCGGCAATGTGGATCTGCCCGAGCGCTGCGGCTTCACCGAAGCGCAGCATCTGCAGCGGCGCGTAGTGGGTTCCGGCATTGGTTGGAATGGCCGCGCCACCAATCTCCTGCTCGATGGCGAACACTTCGTCGAAGCGGCGTGACACCGTGGCGTCCGTCAGTGCGATGAAGCCCTGCATGTGCAGTTGCTCATGGCTGAAATCCGGCGAAGCGCTCGAGCGGACAAAGAACTGCAGCTCGTCGCCGGAGCGGCGGAACACGAGCTTCACCTGCGTGTCACGGCCCTTCTCGCCCAGGATCGGGCTGTTGATGGCCAAGTTCTTCAGGCTGACCGGCCCGGAGGAAAAATAAGTCCGGTAGCTGGCGTAAACCAGTTCGATGTAGGCATCGGTCGGCAACAAGTGCTCGCCGAACACCACATGCTCTTTCAGGCACACATTGCGCTGCGGGTTGATCGCGAAGCGCAGCGTGAACTCGCCGTCGGCTTCGAAGTCGCCCTCGCCATCGGCGCTGTAGAAATACAGGCTCTTGAACTGCGGGCCGTACTTCGGCTCGAAGCGAATGCCGGTGCGCCGAGATTGCGCGGCCCAGGCCTGAACTGCAGCCTGCGCCGTGGCAGGCCGCGAGGCCGCTGCGGCGCACTGTGTCACGGGCAAGGCTTCGGCCGGTATCACCCCCGCAGCCTCAGCAAAGCGGGCGGGTTGCGATGCGACGGGGTCGTCTGCCACAGCCTGCGCAACCGAGGCCCGCGCCGCTCCCATCTCGCCGATCAGGTGCAGCGCCAGCTCCTTGATGCTCGGGTGGTCATAGACCCGCGTGGCCGAAAGGTGGGTGCCGAACTGTTTGTTGATCGCCTTCACCCACTCGACCCCGATGATCGAATCCAGCCCGAGCTCGGTGAAGGACTTGTTCACGTCGATGTCCGACACCTTCATGAACAGCGCTTCGGCCAGGCTCGCCTTCAATTGCTGCTGCAGGGCTTCGCTTGAAATCAGTGCCGACGCGGCAGCTGGATCGGGCGCTGGCTTGGCCGGCGCAACCGCGGCGCGCGCCTCGGCTTTTGCAGCTGCGCGGACTGCAGCCTTCGCAGGCACCGGCACAGGCACCGGCGCAGGCATCGGCGAATGAGCAGCGACGGGCCCGCCGCCGATTTCACGTTGCAGATGCGCCGCGAGTTCCTTGACGCTGGGGTGGTCATACACCCGCGTCGCGGAAAGCTGGCTGCCGAACTGTTTGTTGATCGCCTTCACCCACTCGACCCCGATGATCGAATCCAGTCCCAGCTCGGTGAAGGACTTGTTCACGTCGATGTCCGACACCTTCATGAACAGCGCTTCGGCCAGGCTCAGCTTCAGTTGCTGCTGCAAGGCCTCCAACGAAATGCCGGCCGTTGCCGGCTGCGTCAATGCAGCCGTTCCAGGCAGCGCCGGCGGCGGTTGACTCACAAGCGCCTGGGCGACAGGCTCGGCCACGGCCGGCCGGCTGACGATCTGCGTCTGCAGATAAGCCGCCAGCTCACTCACGCTCGGGTGGTCATAGACACGGGTCGCGGAGATCGCGGTGCCGTATTGCTTGTTCAGCGACTTGACCCATTCGACGCCGATGATCGAATCGAGGCCCAGCTCGGTAAACGACTTGCGCAAGTCCACATCCGACGGCTTCATGAACAAGGCATCGGCCAGGCTCATCTTCAGTTGCTGGCGCAGCAGGTCGGCCGAGATCGCCGGCGAAGCGGTCTCGGCGGGCCGCACCGCAGCGGTCATTGACATCATCGATGCATTCACCGCCGCCGCCTGCTCGGCAAACGCATCGGCGATGGCCGTACTGGGTCCCTGTGGTGCAGGCCGTGCCATCGCAGCGGCTTCGCCCCAGGCCAGGCCCTTGAGCTGAACACAGACCTGCCCGTCGCGGTCATAGAGGTCGATGTCGGCCACGGTCGGGTCGGCCTCGCGGCGTTTGACCCACGCGAACATTTCGTCATCGCAGGGTGACAACACCGTTACCGCCTCCGCGTTAACGGCTTTCCCACCCAATGCCCCTGCGAAGCCTTCGTCCTCGCTCTCGGGTTCAAGCCAATGCCGCTCTTTCGCGAACGGATAGCCTGGCAGGCCGATGCGCAGCGGCGCTTGCCGATCGGCATGGAATGCGGCCCAGTCGATGGTCAGACCCTTGACCCAAAGATCGGCCAAGCGGGGCAGCTCGCGCTTGCCGATCCACTGGGCCACCAGCGTCTGGAAGTCGGCATCGGGTGCCAGCGTGCGCAAGGTTTCCTTGTGACTGCTGACCTGGGCGCGATATGCCGCCGCAGCCTGGCCTGCCTCGCCTGAGTCGGCCTGCGCGAAGCGCTGCAGCTGGCCTTGAAGTTCATCGACGCGGCTGGCGATGAAGGCCACGCGCTCGTTCATCGGCTCGCGGCCGATTTGCAAGGTGTAGGCGATGCGGTCGAGATCGAGCGTGCCGCCGGCCTTCAGGCAGGCCAGCAGATGGCGCGCCTGTTGCTGCAGCTGCTCGGCGGTGTGCGCAGACAGCGGCACGATCACCGGCCGCCCTGAAACTGCGGCGCGCTGCGTGCGGGCCAGCGTTGCCGGGTGATCGGCGATCACCACATGCGCGTTGGTGCCGCTGAAGCCGAAGGAATTGACCGCAGCGCGGCGCGGTGCGTTGCCCGGGCTCGGCCACTCACGCAGGCGGTCGTTGATGTAGAACGGCGAGCCTTCGAGCGCGATGTGCGGGTTCAGCCGCTGGAAGTGAAGGGTCGGCGGCAGTTGCTGATGCTTCAGCGCCAGCAGCACCTTCAGCACGCCGGAGACCCCCGCAGCCGTCAGGCAGTGGCCGATGTTGCTCTTCACCGAGCTGAGCGCGCAATGGCCGACAGGCGCGGCACGGCCCTGATCACGCGCATGGCCTGCGAACGCGTCTTTCAGGCCGGCGACTTCGATCGGGTCACCCAGTGCAGTGCCGGTGCCGTGTGCTTCGATCAGCTGAATACTCGCCGGGTCGATACCGAAGCGCTGATAGACCTCGCGCTGCAGGCGGGCTTGCGAATCGGCATTCGGCGCGGTGATGCCGTTGGTCTTGCCGTCCTGATTGACGCCCCAGCCTTCGATCACGCCGTGAATGCCGTCGCCATCGCGCTGTGCATCGGCCAGCCGCTTGAGCATCACGAGACCCACGCCTTCGCCATTCGCAATGCCGTTCGCACGCTCGTCAAAGGTGAAACAGCGGCCCTGGGGCGACAGCATGCCGACCTGCGCGGTCATGATCTGCATCGCCGGCCCGGCCATCACGTTGACCCCACCGGCCAACGCGATCTCGCTGCTGCCCAGCACCAGACTGTCACAGGCACTGGCAATGGCCACCAGCGACGACGAGCAGGCCGTGTCGATCGACAGGCTCGGGCCATGCAGATCGAGGAAGTAAGAGATGCGCGCGGCCAGGATCGAGGAAGCCGCGCCGGTGAAGCCCTGACCGCTGAGCTGCTCGCGCCTGGACAGCTGGTGATAGTCGCCCGCGGAGCAGCCGACGAAGACGCCGCACTTCTGTCCGGCCAGCGCCTTCGGGTTGTAGCCCGCATGCTCGATGGCATGCCAGCAGGCTTGCAGGAACAAGCGCTGCTGCGGGTCCATGCGCTGAGCCTCGCGCGGTGAGATGTTGAAGAAGGCCGCATCGAACAGATCGAACTCGTCGAGCGCACCCATCCAGCGGCTGTAGGTCTTGCCGGGGGCGGCCTCGCCTGCCTGGTAGTAGCGCTCGATGTCCCAGCGCTGCGTCGGAATTTCTTCGATGCAGTCGCGGCCTTCGGCGATATTGCGCCAAAAGGCATCCAGATCGGTCGCCTTCGCGAACTGGCCGGCCATGCCGATCACGGCAATCGGCTGCAAGGCGGGTTGTTGCGATAAGGATGACGGGGATGCCGCCGCCGCCGCACCCGGCCTGCGCCAGGAGCTCAACACATGCACCGACGATTCAGCGCCGGCCGTTTGCCTCTCGGGCTGCGCGGATGGCACGCTCATGGCCGTGGATGCCATCGTGCGCGCAGGAGATGTCGTCGTGAGCGCTGCTGCAACCGGGCCGGCCGCCGCGATCGCTTCATCGCGCACATGGCGACTGAGCTGCATCAAGGTCGGGTGGCTGTAAACCTTGATCGCCTCGATCGAAGTGCCGTAATGCTCGTTGATGCGGCGCACCCAGGTCACGCCGGTGATCGAATCCAGCCCCAGATCAACGAACTGCTCGTCATCGCCGATCTCGTTTTCCTGCATGCGCAGTTCGTGGGCCAGCATCGCGCGCAAGGCCCCAGCGATCGTGGGCACATCATCAAGGCCCACCGGCAAGGTCACCGCATCCATCGCGATCGCCAAGGCCTCGACGCCGTGCTCGACCATGCTCGGCGCCGCAGCCGTCGCAGAGCCTGCAAGCGTCTGCCGCTGCTGCTGAACAAAACCCGCCAGTTGCGCCAAGGTCGGATGGCTGTAGACCTTGATCGCTTCGATCGAGGTGCCATAGGCCTCGTTGACGCGGCGAATCCAGGTCACGCCAGTGATGGAGTCCAGGCCGAGGTCGACGAACTGTTCATCTTCGCCAATCTCGTTCGCCGGCATGCGCAACTCATGGGCCAGCATCTGCCTGAGGCTGTCGATCAGCGCGCCGGCGTCCAAGTCCTGCGTGGCCGCAGACGCCACCGGCAAAGCCGTTGCCGGGGTGGATGCAGCCGTGGGCACCGATGCAGCAGCCGGCGAAGCTTCCGCGCCAAAGCGGCCTTCGATGCGCGCCAGCGTGTCGGCTTGGCCCACGAAGGTGCGTTCATGCATCGCCAACTCATGCGCGAAGGTCTCGGGCAAGGCCGCTTGCAGCGCCCGGCTGGCCTGCTGCTTGAGCGCCACCAAGCGGCTGCGCGGGCTTTGCGCGACGCGGCGCGCCAGCACCATCGCTGCCGGCAGCACATGCTCGCGCGGCAGCACCGGGTTGCGCAGGCCCCGCTCCTTCAGCTCGCCACCGGCAAACTCCTGTGCGGTCAGCAGCGTCTCGCGGGCAAGATCGGTCCCGATTTTCTCCGGGAACATCAAGGTCGATCCGGCCCCTGGCGTGAAGCCATAGCCCATGTACGGGCTGACATAACGGCTTTCATCACTGAACAGTGCGAAGTCGGCATACATGCCCATCGCCCAGCCCGCGCCGATGCCATGGCCTTGCATCGCAGCGATCACCGGGACCGGGCAGTGCAAGGGCAGCTCGAACACCTTGTTGTCGGTGAACACGGCCCGGCCTTCGTGGATCGCGCGCAGCGTGTCGGGCGTGCCGCCCGACGAGAAGTAGTTGTCGTAGCCCGTCAGCACCACGACCTTGTAGGCCGGGCTCTCGGCCACATGCGCGAACACCTCGCTCATGCCGCGCGAGAACGCGTCGGAGAACATGTTCTTCGCCTCGCGATCGGCCATGCGCACTTCGAGAATGCCTTCGGGGTGGGCCGTCGCCGAGATCACGGTCGAGCCGAGCCGGATCGCCAAGGGCGCGGCCGGAAGCGCCAGGTCCGACATTTTGGCGTCGACCGATGCATCACCGATCGAAGCCGCTGGCGCCTCCAGCAGCGCCATCCGCCGCGCCACCCAGGTCGACAAGGCGGCAGGCGGAAAGGCTGCCAGTGCGTCAGCGAGCGTCAGCGCATGGGCGCGCACCTGATCGGCCGCGACCACATGCGTCACCCCGAAGTCGCTGAGCAAAGCCGCCCCCGTGACCTCGGCGCCAACCATCAACAGCTGCTTCGCCACATCGCCACCCCAGCGCAGCGCCAGGGTTGCGGCCGCGTGACCGGCCAACGCGGGGTCGCCCAGCACCTCAGCGCCGGAGTAGAGGCCGTCGCGGCTGTAGACGCAGGCTTCGCTCAGGTGGGCGAAATACCAGGCCAGGCCGGTCGCATCTCGCAGCAGCCCGACCAGCAAGGGCCGGCGAAGCGATTGCAAGGTCTGCACGCAAGCCAGCGCTGCGGCGGCGCGTGCGTCGGCAGACAGTTCCGGTAAGAAGCCCGGCCAGTCGCTGAACAACAGAACGCTGCGGATCGGTGAAGCCTCATCGATCTGCGTGAACACGGTTTGCAGATCACTCAGCAGTCCGATCGCATCGCCTTCTGACACCGAGGGGGATGCGCGCAAGGTGACGACCAGCGTGTGCAACTGTCGCACTTCCAGGTGCAAGCGCTCGGAGGGCGCAACGATCGGCGTTGCCGCGGCCGGGGTCGCCGGCGCATCGGCCGGCATCAGCGCAGCCGGCTCGGGCAAAGCCTGAACGGCCGCGACGATGCGGCGTGCCAGGTGCTGCTTGAGCAGACGCAACGAGGTCTGTGATTTCTTCGCGAGGCTCTCGGCCAGCGCCAGGGCGCGCGCGCTCACCTGCTCAGGCGGCACGACCGCGCAGGACCAGCCGCGGGACTGCAGTTCGGCTGCGCTCGCATGCGGCGTCAGGTACAGCAAGTCGGTGGCGTGCAGACGGCCGAAACGCTCGACCAGCAGATCTTCGGCCGCCGCGGGGTACAGGCCGTCTGCGGGCTGCGCTAAGCCCAGCCACGCGGCCTGGCTGCAGACCATGAAGTCGCTGAGTGCCGCGATCAGAAAGCCTGCGCCCAGCGCATCGCCGCGGACGGCGGCAATCACCGGCCAAGGGAATTCGGCCAACGCGCGATAGAGATTTTGGGCCTGCGCGTGACAGTGCGGCTGCAGCCCGCCGGTCAGGAACTGCGCATCACCGCCTTCAAGAATCAGCGCCTTCGCCGAAGCGGCGTGTTCCACAACACGCATCGCACTCAACAAATCGCCGATCACGCCTGGCGCCATGCGACCCGAAGCCGCGTCGATGCGGATCACGAAGATGCCTTCGCCGTGGTCGAACAGGCTGACGACCGATGGCATGGACGATGACGATGGCGCCAATGATGTCAGTGCCGATATCGAGTCAGAAAGACGCACATCAGTCAGCGCGATGCGCGGCTTGCCGGCCACCGGCGCATCCGTCTCAGGTCGGGTGGCCGATTCGGCTGGCGCCAGCACGATGCTGCGCTCTGGCTTGGCTTGCAAGGGCTGGTCGCCCGGGCCCGCCGGGGTGACGCCCGCCGTGGCGCCGGCCGGCTGAAGGTCAACCCGGCCGACCGACAACGGCGAGGCCGCAAGCGTCAACACCGCTGTCGGCGCCTGCAGCGCGATGCTGCGGTTCGGCTTCGGCAGCACGGGGGTCGGCGTCAGCGTGGCCAGCGCGCCGTCGCCCGCCGAGGCATCGCGCAAGAACACCGATCGATCGAATGCGATGCGCTGGGGCGCGCGCTTGGTCGGCGTGCCATCGGCCGACACGGTGCGAGCCGCGGCTGGCTTCGTGCGGTCACCCGCCACCACCGCCGGCACCACAGGCCTGGCCGGCACCACGGCAGTCGCTTGGGTCAAGCCGCGCATTTGCACGCAGACCTGTCCTTGGGCATCGCACAGATCGATGTCGATGCCCTGCCCGCCCTTTGCGCAGGCGCGGGCCCAGACGTACATCCCGTGGCTTTGCACCGGAACTTGCACGATGCGCAACGACGCCATCGCCACCGGGTGCAGGCGGCCCCCGGTCAACGCGGCCGAGGCCTGCCATGCGGCTTGCAGCCAGGCCGGGTGCAAGATGAATTCATCCGCACCTTGCGCCAGTTCGGCCGGCAGATTCAGTTCGGCCCACACCGTTCCGGGCTGCGCGGCCATCTCGGCCCCTGCTCGCTGGGCCGGCGCGGCTTGCTCGCTGCGCCTGGCACGCCCTTGGCAAATCACGACTGCAGCAGTGCCATCAGCGCCTTCACGGCAGATCTCGAAGCTCAGCCGCTCGGCCCGGTCGTTTGAGTTCGCATTCAAATGGACATCGAACAAAGCGATCGTGACCGTCACGCCATCGACCGCCACACCCGGCTGCGCCCAGGCCACGTCATGCAGTTCGAGCGGGCCGCCGGCTTGCGCCGGCATCGTGAGCCCGATCGCGGCACACGCCATCTCCAGGCACGCCACTTCGCTCAGCTGGCGCTGAGCCGGCTCGCCGTGCAAGAAGAAGTCATCCGCGTGGAAGGTCGAGCTGAAGCTCAGCTGCTGGAGCTTCGAGCTGTTGCGATGCAAGAGCGGATGCAGGGCATGGGCTGCCACGGCCGTCGCCGCGCGCCGCGCTGCCGCGGCCATGTCCACCCAATGGCGCTGCTTCGCAAACGGATAGGTCGGCAGGCTGATCAACCCGGGCCGCGCGGCCCCATCTCGATAGAAGGCTGGCCAATCGATGGCCAACCCTTGCGTCCACAACTCGGCCAGCTTCGCCCCATTTCGCTCTTGCACCCAATGCGCGAGGCGAAGCTGCAGATCGGCATCTTGCGACAGTAAAGCCATCGCATCCTTGTGCGCCTGAACTTGCGCGCAATGCACGCCTTCGACAAGGCCTTCGCCATCAAGCCAGGACTGCAAGCGCGCCACCAGTCGTGCCACCGAATCGGCCCGCACCGCCAGTCGCTCGGCCATTGCTTCACGGCCGATCTGCAGCGTCCATGCGATCGAAGCCAAGTCATCGCGAGACTCATCGCTGAGATGGCTCAGCAGATCGCGGGCCTTCTGGCGCAGCTGATCCGCCGTTCGCGCCGACAGCGGAACGATGTACTCGGTGCCTGCGCCGGATGCCTGCGCGCGCACCGGTTGCACATATTCTTCGACGATCAGATGCGCGTTCGAGCCACCGGCGCCGAACGACGAAATGCCGGCAATGCGCGGCACCACCCTGCCGCCAATCACCGGTGCTTCCCAGGTCTTGAGTTGCTGGTTGACGATGAACGGCGTGCGGGCGAAATCGATGTGCGGATTCAGCCGCGCCGAGTGCAACGAGGGCACGATCTGCCGGTGCTTGAGCTGCAGCAAGACCTTGGTCAGCCCGGCGATGCCGGCGGCCGCCTCGGCATGGCCGATGTTCGACTTGGCCGAGCCGATCAGGCAGAAGCCGCTGTCGGGTGTGCTTTCGTGAAAGGCCTTGGTGAGCGCGGCAATTTCGATCGGGTCGCCGAGCTTGGTGCCGGTGCCGTGGGCTTCGATGTAGCTCACATGGCGCGGGTCGACGCCCACGTCGGCCAGCGCCTGCCGGATCGCGCTGGCCTGAGCCTGCGGGTTCGGCACCGTGTAGCCATTGGTCTTGCCGCCATGGCTGAGCGCGCTGCCGCGGATCACGCCGTAGATCACATTGCCATCGCGCTGCGCTTGCGACAGGCGCTTGAGCACGACCACGCCCACGCCTTCACCGGGGATGTAGCCATCGCCCCCTTCACCGAAGCTCTGGCAATGGCCGTCGCCCGAG
>CAHJWV010000048.1 GCA_903643055.1 Burkholderiales bacterium
AAGAAACCAAGACCGCCTCTGGCATCGTGATTCCGGACGCAGCCGCAGAAAAGCCTGATCAAGGTGAAGTGTTGGCTATCGGCACCGGCAAGCGCAATGAAAAGGGTGACTTCATTGCCCTGAGCGTCAAAGTTGGTGATCGCGTCCTGTTCGGCAAGTACAGCGGCCAGACCGTCAAGGTCGACGGCGACGAACTGCTCGTGATGCGTGAAGAAGACCTTTTCGCCGTCGTCGAAAAGTAATTCCTCTTTCCGAATAGCTCAATCCCAAATTCTGGAGTAATAGACATGGCAGCAAAAGACGTAGTCTTCGGCGGTGAAGCCCGCGCTCGCATGGTCGAGGGTGTAAACATCCTCGCCAACGCAGTCAAAGTGACCCTTGGCCCCAAAGGCCGCAATGTGGTGCTGGAGCGTTCGTTTGGCGCCCCGACGGTGACCAAGGACGGCGTATCCGTCGCCAAGGAAATCGAACTGAAGGACAAGCTTCAGAACATGGGCGCACAGATGGTCAAGGAAGTCGCTTCTAAGACGTCTGACATCGCTGGCGACGGCACCACGACGGCCACCGTTCTGGCGCAGGCCATCATCCGTGAAGGCATGAAATATGTAGCCGCCGGCATGAATCCGATGGACCTGAAACGCGGTATCGACAAGGCCGTGACGGCCCTGGTCGAGCAGTTGAAGAAGGCTTCGAAGGCCACCACGACCTCCAAGGAAATCGCCCAAGTTGGCTCGATCTCGGCCAACAGCGACGAAACCATCGGCAAGATCATCGCTGACGCGATGGACAAGGTTGGCAAGGAAGGCGTGATCACCGTTGAAGACGGCAAGTCGCTGGAATCCGAACTCGAAGTTGTCGAAGGCATGCAATTCGACCGCGGCTACCTGTCGCCGTACTTCATCAACAATCCGGAAAAGCAATCGGCGATTCTGGACAATCCGTTCGTTCTGCTGTTTGACAAGAAAATCAGCAACATCCGCGACCTGCTGCCGACACTGGAGCAAGTGGCAAAGGCTGGCCGTCCGCTGCTGATCATCGCGGAAGAAGTCGAAGGCGAAGCCCTCGCCACGCTGGTGGTCAACACCATCCGCGGCATCTTGAAGGTTGTGGCTGTCAAGGCACCTGGCTTCGGCGACCGCCGCAAGGCCATGCTTGAAGACATCGCCATCCTGACCGGAGGTAAGGTCATTGCTGAAGAAGTCGGCCTGACGCTTGAGAAGGTCACGCTGGCCGATCTGGGCCAAGCCAAGCGCGTCGAAGTAGGCAAAGAAAACACCATCATCATCGACGGATCCGGCGCCGCTGCTGACATCGAAGCCCGCGTTAAGCAAGTTCGCGTGCAGATCGAAGAAGCCACCAGCGACTACGACCGCGAGAAGCTGCAAGAGCGCGTGGCCAAGCTGGCCGGCGGTGTTGCCGTGATCAAGGTTGGCGCTGCCACCGAAGTCGAGATGAAGGAAAAGAAGGCCCGCGTGGAAGACGCCCTGCACGCAACTCGCGCGGCAGTGGAAGAAGGCATCGTGGCGGGTGGTGGTGTGGCTCTGCTGCGCGCCAAGCAAGCTGCTGGCACCATCAAGGGCGACAACGCCGATCAAGATGCCGGCATCAAGCTGATCCTGCGTGCGATCGAAGCCCCGTTGCGCGAAATCGTCTACAACGCCGGCGACGAAGCCAGCGTGGTCGTCAATGCTGTGTTGCAAGGCAAGGGGAACTATGGCTACAACGCAGCCAACGGTACCTACGGTGACATGATCGAAATGGGCATCCTGGACCCGACCAAGGTGACCCGCACCGCGCTGCAGAACGCAGCATCGGTCGCATCGCTGATGCTGACCACCGAAGCGATGATCGCCGAATCACCGAAAGACGACTCGCCTTCTGCCGGTGGCGGCATGGGCGGCGGCATGGGTGGAATGGGCGGCATGGGCATGGACATGTAATGTCCGCAACTGGAGGCCGCAAAGCCTTCTGATTGCTGTCTTCCAAGACATTGAAAGGCTGCTTCGGCAGCCTTTTTTCATGTGCGCGCAACCTGCACCATGCCTCGCAAATCAAACCTCAAGAGACAAACATGATGAGAGGCCCCCTTTGCGTTTGTGACAGATGACGTGGCGGGCGTGGTGATTTGCCTTATTTCATCGCGCTGATGGTTCGTGACGGCGCGTATCTGCCTCACCAGCCCACTTTGATGCGGCACTTGATCGAGACCAAGCGACTTAAATTTCAGAGCGGAAAGGATCACGGTTCATGCCATTGGCAGTTGACTGCATGGCCATCGAAACAACTGAGCGATCAGCCGTCTGCGAGCGCAGCCTCGATTTCTCGGGCCACCAATGCTGGCTGTTCGTGCACGATCCAATGCGTTGCTGCTGGCGCGCGTGTGACTGTCAGATGCGGCACAAACCTCTCCAAGCCATCCAGTAGGCCAGTCAGCAAGGCGGTGTCGGCCTCAGCCCAGATCACGCGGGTGGCAACATGGACCGTCACCGCCTCAGGCGGAAAGGCCAACGCCATTATCGAAGCGTCGGAAGTGGTCGATGGCCGAATCGGTGAAGCACGGTAGTAATTCAGTCCACCCGTCAAACCCGAACGCCAAACCTCGCGGTAGCGTTCACGTAAGTCTGGCGTTAGCCACCCTCCGCCGGGGCGAGATGCGTCAACTGCGCCCATCCCGGTAAAGAACAACCACAGTCGCGCGAAGTCGTTTTCGCTCATCAGCCGCTCGGCATCCGGGCGACACAGCATGTTCATGTAGGCACTGGCTGCTTGCTGCGCGGGGTTGGTTTGCAATTCACGCAGAAAGATTGCCGGGTGCGGCGAGTTGATGATCACCAGACGCTTCAGAAGCGCTGGCTCCTGGGCGGCGAAATTCCAGGCCACCGCGCCGCCCCAGTCGTGCGCAATCAACGCCTCCAGCGGCCAAGCGCCGAGCTGGTCGATCAGTGCCACCAGATCGGCAACCAGATGCTTGGGGCGGTAGGCATCGACCTCTGAAGGCGCCGACGATCTCTCGTAGCCGCGCAAGTTGGGCGCAATACAGCGATAGCGCGAACCAAAGTGCGCCAGCATCTCATCCCACACAAACGCAGCCTCAGGAAAGCCATGAAGAAAGACCAGCGTCGGCGCGCCGGCAGGGCCTGCGGCGCGACAACTCAGCGTTACGCCATGGGGCAACGTGGCCTCAAATGTCTCGATCTTGATCATGGCTCGCGGGGGCAGCGGAATGCGCCCAGTCGTACAAAGCAGTGGCAGCGTCTTCGATACCAGATTTGCTTAGCGCCGAGAACAACGCAATGCTGACGTCGGCCTCGTCGGTTGACAGTTCGCCCAATACGCCTTGCGCCAAGGCCAAGGCCTCTGTTGCCTCACGGCGATTGAGCTTGTCGGACTTCGTCAGCAGGACCAGCAACTTCACCGATCCGTTGCCCACTCGCGGCGCGACGAATTCAAGCAGTCGGCGATCGAGGTCGGTGAAGCCCAGACGCGAATCGACCATCAGCACCACGCCAGTCAGGCTGCGTCGCAATTCGAGGTATTGCGCCATTACCTGTTGCCAACGCTGCTTCGCACCGCGTGCCACTGCGGCGTAGCCATAGCCTGGCAAGTCCGCGAACAAGGTGTTGGCTTGCAGCTTCGGGCCCAACTCGAACAAGTTGATGTGCTGGGTTCGACCTGGCGTCTTGGATGCAAATGCAAGCCGCTTTTGCTGGGTTAAGGTGTTGATCGCGGTGGACTTTCCCGCGTTTGATCGACCTACGAATGCGATCTCCGGCAACTCCGTAGACGGCAGTTGATCCAGCTGACTGGCGGTGGTCAGGAACCGCGCGGTGTGAGTCCAAGACAGCGCCCGCTTCTGCGAAAAAGCTTCGGCTTGAGCCTCCGAGACACCTGGGTCAATGACCGGCGGAATCGATTTGTTTTGGTCGGTCATGCAGGCATCCAAAACTGGCATTGTAAAATCGCTTGGTTTTGCACCTTAAAAAGAGTCCGTCCATGAAGTCTCTTGCCCCCTTGCTGTCCAGCTGGATGCTGATTGCAGCA